>NZ_JAHOCB010000139.1:0-350 GCF_019125875.1 Erysipelatoclostridium sp. MSK.23.31
CTTTCTCCTTTTGTTATCTTCTTCTCTCTTTTTTGTTTTCTTTCTTCATTTCTTTATCTTCAAATGGATTTTGATATTCTTTTACACTCAATTTATCCATTGCTATATCATGTCCCTCTTGTTCCCTTATATATTTTGCGACTGTTTGATCATTTAGTCCTACTGTACTCACATAATATCCTTCTGACCAAAAATGTCTATTTCCATATTTATATTTCAAATTTGCATGTCGATCAAATATCATTAATGCTGACTTACCTTTCAAATACCCCATAAATGATGATACACTTAACTTTGGTGGTATCATTACCAACATGTGTACATGATCTGACATCAAATGCCCCTCTATA
>NZ_JAHOCB010000140.1:0-341 GCF_019125875.1 Erysipelatoclostridium sp. MSK.23.31
GTTGCCTGTTCCTTTTGTTTTTCATACAGGCAGAAATATTTTGTGCTTGCCTTTGAGCCGATATAAAGGGTACTTGCTAAATTACGGTTTTTTCCGCTTAATTTTCCACCTTGTACATTTTCATAGTTTTTACAGCGACATTCCGCACCACCATTTCTGTATTTTTCAGATAGCACAGGAATATCCAGCAGACCGCACATATCATTGATTGCCAAGTCAAAACGTCGGATAACACCGCCACAGTCAAGACAGCGGTTTAAGAATGAATACCAGTCCCTGTTCTGTGCCTGTAAGACATATTCCATGTTGCGTGAGCCTGCCCCTTTTAATTCTAAAAATAC
>NZ_JAHOCB010000141.1:0-335 GCF_019125875.1 Erysipelatoclostridium sp. MSK.23.31
ATCTATATCGCCTCCCTTCGTATTATTGCAATAATAACAGCACTAACTCCTGCTAGTACGGCAAATAGTTTCAAATCAAATGCATCACCTGTTTTTACTGCAATTACAGGTGAATGTTTAGGGACAATACTGATATCATAATTCATGCTGTTTTTGCTTTCATTGTTAAATACAGGTACGAATATCAATGTTGATACGATATTCTCATATTTATTGATATCTGTTGCCTGAAGCAGATAAACACCCTTTTCTAATTGATCAAATTTGACCGTTCCATAGCCATTGGTAGTTTTTCTAGTTCCAACTATATTTTTTGAAACAGTAATTTTTGAAAT
>NZ_JAHOCB010000017.1:0-77052 GCF_019125875.1 Erysipelatoclostridium sp. MSK.23.31
TATCGACAGCACAGGCAAGAAAATGACGCTTTGCCAACTCTATGCCAAACAGAACTTACAGAGGGCGAATGTGAAGAAAAGCACACAAAAACAACGGGAACAACTCATGCGGTTATTGAAAGAGGACAAGTTGGGTGCTAGGAGCATTGATGCGATAAAACCCTCTGACGCTAAGGAATGGGCGTTACGCATGAAAGATAAAGGCTTTTCCTATAACACCATTAACAACCATAAACGCTCGTTAAAAGCGTCATTCTATATCGCCATACAAGACGATTGTGTAAGGAAGAACCCTTTTGATTTTAAGTTAAGTGAAGTCCTAGAAAATGATACCAAAGAGAAAGTCGCATTGACAGAGGAACAGGAACAAGCCTTACTCTCATTTATCAAGACAGACAATGTGTATCACAAGCATTATGATGATGTGCTGATACTGTTAAAGACTGGACTTCGTATCTCGGAACTGTGCGGACTGACAGTAGCTGATATTGATTTCAAGAATGAAGTTGTAATTATCGACCACCAGTTACTAAAGAGCAAGGAACAGGGCTATTATATTGAAACGCCTAAGACGAAAAGCGGAATAAGACAAGTGCCATTAAGTAGAGAAACAATACAGGCATTTCAACGGGTTATGAAGAAACGCCCAAAGGCAGAACCATTTGTGATAGACGGACAGAGCAATTTCTTATTTGTCAATCATAAAGGCAAGCCCAAAGTTGCGATTGATTACAACGCCTTATTTGTCCGTATGGTAAAGAAATATAACAAGCACCACAAGGACAATCCCTTGCCACATATCACACCGCATACGCTACGCCATACATTCTGCACAAGACTGGCAAGCAAGAACATGAACCCAAAAGATTTACAGTATATCATGGGACATTCAAACATTAGTATCACAATGAACTGGTACGCTCATGCGTCCATAGATACCGCAAAATCAGAGGTTCAGCGTCTAATCGCATAGAAGTATTTACCACGATTTTAACCACGCTTGATAGCGAAAATATAAGAAGATAGACCTAGATATGTGAGGTTTACCACAAAAGCAAAATGCCCGTAGAGCCTATAAAATAAGGCTTTGCGGACATTTAAGGAGATATAAAAAGATAGTCAAAAAGACATATATAATTTTTATCAATTAATTTATTAATATATTGATCTAAGTAAAAATTTTTTATTTTGTTAGACAAGCCTTGTTTTGAAGAAATGAAGACTACTTTATTTGTATTATCTTTGATTATTAAAATGATGATTGCCATTAAAAATATTTCCGCAAGCAAATGGTTTTCTTGATACAAATACTGGTTCTAATTATCGCTTGGATTTATTAACAGCATTAGCTAATTTTTTACTGGGTTCTCACTTTGGTGATTTATTAAAAAATTAATATAATTTTAATAACTAAATAGACTAATAATTATTGTAAAAGCAAGAGTGATAAGTTTAGCTCTATAGCTAATATCGATTCTTTTCATTTCATGCTCCGATCTTTATTGATAAGCTCCGATTAGTAAAAGAATAGTGATATTGGTGTCTTTTAATAATCTCAATACAGTCATTAAGGGTTTTTAGATCATCATCAAGATAATTAAAATTATTATTTGAAAAAGTTATTTTATGATGATTTAATTCAATAATTAGTTCGTCGTTTTGATTACTATGGCGCAGAGAAAAATTATATAACCTTGTAACCAAATCAATTATCTGTTCACGATTACCTTTGATAATCATCATTTGTGGTTTATAGGATAACTTTATCTTTTTAAAATTCAACACATTAGCACTGTTGTGTACTAATTGGGTGATTAGTTGTGAAATATCTATTTCTTCTATATTTTCTGGAATCGAATCAAAACTCGAAGCTTTAGAATCAGGAGAAACTGGAATTTGTTTTTTTTCAGCAAAGATTATTCCTACTCCAAGATAGATCATCCCTAAAAGGATGAGCGCTAATAAATAGTTATAATAGTGTGTTGCTAAATAATCAAAAAAGGTATACTCTTCAAATAAACCATCAAATTGATACCAGACTAAATAGCCTTTTTCATTAAAATCATTAATTCCATATAGCTCATTAAAGTCAGTATGCTGGCTATATTTTCCTGATAATTCTTGAATACAAATACTTGATGTAATTGTACTTGTTGTTTCTAGAATCTGCTTTTGATTAGAATCAATATTTTGATAATAACCGTTTTGATCAAGATTTTGATAATTTTTTTTAAAACATTTTTCTAAATTTTCATAAGATTGCAGGGTATAATTGTAAGCATAGTCGCTATCATATTCATAAATAGTAATTAAAGGGCAGTCTAGACTGACAAGCTGGCAAGTAATTGTTGAAGAATTTGCTTGCCCTAAAATAACTTGTTCATCAAAGGCTAAATATGATAGTTTTGAAACTTCAATAAAATCATTGTTGTTTTGATCATAATTTAATGTAACATTAATTGTTTCAATATTATTTTCTGATACTTGAGAAAGTAGATATTGGCTTAAAATTTTTAATTGATCATAATTTAGCTGCTTTAATGAGATAACTGATTCTTTATTATTACTATTTATAGTCATTGACCAAGTTTCACTGGCTGGTAAATAGGGATTAAGCTCTTCATCATAAACAATATAGGTATTTGTAAGAATACGCTCGAATTGTGCATTAACGGCATCTTCAACATGATATGAAGAAATTTTTAAATCATCATTAATACTATCAGCAACAATTTTAACAGGTGAATCGTCTTTATAGATCTGTTTAGCCTTTTGATAATCTTGGTATGTAAAAAAGCTTATTATGATAGCGATACTAAAAGTTATAAGAATCATTATTTTAGCAAGTTTATTAAAGTGGATTCGTTTCATCGGTTGCTCCTTTAATTATTTGTTTAAATAATAAATTATTGTGGTCAAAAGTATACTCATAATTATGAATTTTAATAATTTCTAAACAGTCATTTAATGCAGTTAAGTTTTCAGTAGTATAAGTAAAATTATCATTAGTGAAGGATAGTCCGTTTTCGATAAAAATAATCGATAAATTATCATTACTAGCACTATATCTAATCGCAAAATTATATAAAGTAGTTATAAGTTTTGTTATTTGTTTACGATTCCCTTTAATAATAGTTGTCTGAGGCTGATATGATAAAATCAATTTTTTAAATTGTAATAAGTTTGAGCTATTATCAATAAGTTCAGTAATAATCGGTTCAATGTCAACATCTTCAACATTCTTTGGTGTAACTGCGGGAACTGGATTAAGAACAATTGTTTCATATTGTGGTAAAGTGATGATATTTCGTTTTAAGATTAAAATAAAGAGAATACTAGTTATGCCAATAAGAAGATATATATAGTAATAGTCAGTAAAATAATTAAAAATAGTATATTTTTGATAATAATCGTCTACTTGATTCCAGACTAGATAGCCAAGACGATCATCAGGATAATCAAATTCTTTAGCTGAAAATGAGTCATGATGACTATATTCGCGTGACAGTTTTTGGATACAGTAACTAAAATTATATGCATTTTCTTCTGCTTCGTTATTTATTTTAAACGGATCATCATCAGGGGTCGATAGTTTATAGTAACCGTCATCTTGAGTTTTTGTATAATTTTGCTTAAAGAAATTTTCTAAATAGTTATATATTTTAATGTTTGAATTATAATAATAACCATTCCAGTCTTCATCTGATGGAATCTGAATATCTAGAAATGGTGTATATAGATTTGTGAGTTCGCAAGTAATGGTAGCAGTAGAGTCATTAGAGATATATACTTCGTCATTGATTGCAAAGTAAACTAAATTACTTACGATAATATGGTTATCGGTAATTGCAGAATAATTAAAAGTTACATTGATTGTTTTAGTCTTATCTTCATCCATCAAGGCAATAAGTTTTTCACATATTGATTTTAATTTTTGATAGCTGATTTCACTGAGTGAAACCTCAGCAATATTATCACCATTTTTAGCAGCAAAGCGCCATCTTTCATGAGGGGCTAAGAATGGTTGAAAATCTTCATCAAAGGCTAGATAAACTGATGTGACGTTTCGATCAATATTAGCTATAACAACATCTGTAAACCGTGAATAGTTATATTTTAAATCATCATTAATATCATCAGCAACATATTTAGTTGGCCAGTCATCTTTTATTGTTGCTTTATGTGCATAATAGCCAAAGTAAGTGAAGATTGTAGTAATCATCATCATGGTGATAATATAGATACTTGTTATTTTGGTAAATTTGTTTAGTCGTAACATGATTGATTTCCCCTTTCATCATATAGTAATCAAATTTATCAAGTAAATTAATAATTTCCCCTTTTTTTAATTTTATCATTATTTTGCTTTAAAGACTTGTAAGATAATAAAAAAGCAGACTTTAGTCTGCTTGATTATGGCATTTAGACTTGAAAATAATGCCACCAATAACGAACATACATGCAATCACCACAACTCCGTATTTTGAATTATCTGTAATTTGAGTAGTAATCCCCATTAATAAAGTTCCCATAAATGAGGCTCCCTTACCAAATATATCAAAAATTCCAAAATATTCACTCGCCTGACTTTCTGGAATGATTTGAGCATAATATGATCGCGATAATGCTTGAATTGCGCCTTGAAAAACAGCAACAAAAACAGCTAATACCCAGAATTTCCAAGCTGTATCAAGCCATAAAGCAAAGACAGCGATGAAAAAGTATCCAATAATGCAAGAAAGGATCAATGATTTAACAGGGAATTTTTTAGCAAGTTTTCCAAAAATCAAAGAAAATGGAAAAGCTACTACTTGAGTAAGTAATAAAGCTAGTAGTAAACTATTATCATCAATTCCAACATCTTTTCCATATGAAGTTGCCATCTCAATAATAGTATAAACACCATCAATATAGAAAAAGAATGCGATAAGGAAGAAGAGTACCTTTTTATTATTTTTAATACTAGTTAGAACACGTTTTAAATTATTAATAATTGGTTCTTTAGCGGTTGTATAATTAATTTGCTGATAGTTTTTCAATAATGGGATAGTAATAAAAAACCACCACAAAGCATTCATGATAAAGGCAATTGCTGTTGCCATAACAGTTGAAAGGCCAATTGTATCACAACCTAAAATCAATAGTAGACTGATTGTAAAAGGAATACAACTACCGATATAGCCCCAAGCATATCCGTGTGAAGAAACTTGATCAACCCGCTCATATGTCGTAATATCAACCAGCATAGAATCGTAAAAGATCAAACTGGTCGCAAACCCCGTTTTAGCAACGATAAAAATAGCTAAAAATACAATCCAGCCAACTGGAATAGAAAGGGCAGCTAAGCTTAATACTCCCATCATCATAAAGAATGTAAAGATTGGTTTGCGCACACCTTTACGATCACCAATACTTCCCAGCATAGGTCCTGCTAATGCAACAATCAATGTTGAAATTGAAATAGCATAGCTGTAGTAAGCAGTAGAATCACTTAAAGATATTCCGGCTTCAGTAGCTAAGTTTTTAAAATAGATTGGAATAATAGTTGATACTAATAATACAAATGCTGAATTTCCGACATCATATAAAACCCAATACTTTTCTAATTTTGTTAGTTTATTCATAGTTGTAATTAAATCGTTTTGATATTGCAGTATTGTTCTGGTAACTGTAATAATATTCGATTATCTCCTTTGTGGCAATATTTATCGACTGGTTAAAAAGATTAACTAATATATCAATGTTTTCTTCAATTCTTTTTTCTGGTTTTGCAGTCATGACCATTCCACAGTATGACTTAGCATTAACAATTTTCATTCCTGTTAGAATCAAAGATCTTTTTAAAACACTCCGGCAAGCAAAAAGATGATTAAAGCGTTTAAATGATTTTAAAGAAGCTAAGATCGTAGCTGGAGCTAAATTAAAAAACGGAGCAATAATTTTAGCATTTTCAAGATTGATCTGGTAATGTTTTGGGGTTGAATAGTTAAATGATTCATGGTTTAGTATCATAAATCGCTGATCTAAATCTCGCTCGATTTCAAAGTGACCAATTTCACGATTAATCATTGTTTTATCGATGTAACCATGACATTCACTATCTAAAATAAAGTGATTAATAAAACCCAAAATATAGGCTAATGATTTTTCGTTTGGTTGTTCTTTTAGAAGTTTCATCGCATTTTCAAAGAAAGCTCGTGCAATATCTTGGTGTAGCTGATTACCTAAAGTATTGACAGGATTTTTTTTAAGCGGTTGATAGAAAAATAAAATATCAGGGCCTTGAAGACCAATATTGTAGAGATTTAAATTATCATTAATAATTTTTTTAATTGTAGTATTTTCAAGCTTATTTAAAACTTGATTCCCAAATTGCTGATGTGTATAACTTGCCGGCATAGTTAACCTCCCATTCTTGGATATTATATAAAGATATTATTTGTTGAACGAGCATGATTAGTTTAAGATTAGGTAAATATTTATCTAAGAAATCTTTTGATTAAATTATACTGTAATTCGAAGAATAATTACAATTTATTAATAATAAAACTGTTCATTTATAATGAACAGTTCGATAGATTATATTTAAAAAGCAATAATTTTATTTGAAATTATGTTCAAATCGATATGATAGAGAACGATCATACTTAATTACATCAATAAAATTGTAGATTGCTTCATATGATTCACTAATACTTTGATTAAATAAACTTTCTAACTTTTCTAAGTATGGGTCGACTAATTTATTTGGTCTGTAATTTACAACAAACCCCTGGAATCGTTTATATGTAAACGTGATTTTTAAAACTAGGTAAATCAAGCCCCGTTTATAAAACTGTGGTGCTAATAATAAACGATCATAGAACTTCATCCCTTTAAGACTCTTATAGAGTTCTTTTTTTGTTGCTTTAAAATATGGCTCAATGTTGTTGAGCGTATGATCATTAACCTTAATGTGATCAGTTAATTTAGTTCTTAGAGGATCTAAACGATCTTTGACCATAAAATAACGATCGAGCTCAGTTTCTATTTCAAAATGAGTTACACCAGTTTCTTTGATAATCGTATTAATATACGGGTGGCAGTTACTATCAAGAATGTAGTGACAGATGAAACCACAAAGATAAGCAAATTGTGGGGCACTTTTGGTTTCTTTTAAGATTTCTAAAGCTTGGTAAAAAAAGATGTCAGCTCTTTCTTTATGCATAGCACTACCTAAACGATTGATTTTACTATGGATATATGGGCGGTTATAAAAAAGAATATCAGGACCATGTAATCCAATATCAAATAGATCTTGATTAGTTTCCAAGACACGTTTAAGGGGCTGATTTAATTTATCAAGCACTAGTTGTCCAAGACGATAATGACTATAAGCTGCCGGCATTATTTTAGATTATCGTATTCATTGGCTTTAAAACCAACTAATACACTATCCTTAGTTTCAACAATTGGTCTTTTTACTAACATCCCATCAGTAGCTAACAATTCTAATTGCTCATCTTCAGTCATTGTGGGAAGTTTATCTTTTAATTGGAGTTCTTTGTATTTTAAGCCAGAAGTATTAAAGAAGCGTTTGAGCGGTAAGCCGCTTTTTTGATACAAAGCAGTTAATTCTTCTTTGCTTAAACGTTCTTCAACGATATGTCGATCATGGTGATCAATCCCAAGTTCATCAAGATATTTCTTGGCCTTCTTACAAGTACTGCATTTTGGATATTCAATAAAATTTATCATATTCTCACCTCGTCTATAGTTTAACTCATTTTATCCTATTTTAACAATGTTATGCATAGAAAAATAAGTTATAATTTAACCCGGATATTTTTCCTAACAGTTAGGAAAAAAGATTGCAACTTAGGAAAATGAATGCGTGATATATTATAAAAGGAGCTGATAAAGAAATGCTAAACAAACGCCAAACAAATATTATTGATCTTTTAAATGATTATGGAAAATGGATTACTGGTAAAGAAATCGCAAAAGTTCTAAATGTATCTGACCGAACAATTCGTTCAGATATAGAGAATATTAATAATTATTATGATTGTATACTGATTCAGGCTAATAAACGTCTAGGATATCGTTTAGATGAGACATTATTGCATAAGCAGGATATTGAAACTAAAGATATAATCCCACAAACTTCCCAAGAACGTTGTATATATATTATTCAAGAACTTTTGTTTAAAAGTCATGAAATTAATTTGATTGCCTTGCAGGATCAGGTTTTTGTAAGTGGTTATTCAATTGATAATGATATAAAAAAGATCCGTAAAATGATTAATGATTACCCTAGTTTAAAACTAGTTAGATCTAAAAATTATATTAGTTTAGAAGGAAATGAAACAGATAAGCGAAAGTTATACAAACAGTTATTGACGGCAGAGACACAAGGGAATTTTATGAATTTAAATTCAATTGCAGGATTATGGAATAGTTTTGATCTATTAGAAGTGAAAGATATACTAGAAGAAATTTGTGAAAAATATGATTATCAGATTCATGAGATGACTTTTCCAATGATCATGATTCATGCCGGAGTGGCGATTGAGCGGATCATTAATCATAACTATATTAAGAATCAAACAATTAGTGAAAAATTAGAAAGCAGTCGAGAATATCAGATTTCATATGACTTCTTTACACAGGTTAGTACGATGATCAATATTGAACTTGTTACTGATGAAGTAATTTTATTTGCTTTATTATTAATGGGAAAAAGGGCAAATGATTATCGTAAGGATATTATCAAAGAAAAGCTGGCAGTCGATGTTGAACATTTAGTTGAAGCAGTAATTGTTGAAGTTAAGGAATATTTTGATATTGATTTTTCAAAAGATAAGGATTTAAAAGTGGGTTTAGCAATGCACTTACAATCATTGTTAGAGCGTCAAAAAAATAATGTTCAAGTAACTAATGTCTATCTTCAAGAAATTAAACGTAAGTATCCTTTAGTATTTGAAATGGCAGTGCGTGCAGGCGAGGTATTAGCTGAAACTTGTGAGGTTAATATTAATGAAAATGAATTAGCGTTTTTAGCTTTGCATTTAGGAGCAGCGTACGATCGGGTCAATTCTTTAAAACGCTATCGTGCGATTATGATCATTCCTAATAATCAGATGCTATCAAAGATGTGTCGGGACAAGTTAAAAATTCGTTTTGAAGAACGAATGATGATTGTTCAAAGCTATGGCTTTTTTGAAGAATCGATGGTTAAGGAAGAAGAACCGGATTTGATTATTACAACAGTACCACTAAAACATAATTTAAATATCCCAACAGTCCAAGTAACTTTATTTATTAATTATGAAGATGAAAGTAAAGTATTTCAGACACTAAATATTTTAGATAAGCATCGCTATCATGATGATTTTGTTTCATTGATCAAAGAATTGATGCGTGAAGATTTATTTCATGTAAAAAATACTATGAATAATCCTAAGGAAATCATTGATTATTTATGTGATGAACTGATTGAAAAAGGGTTAGCAACACAAAGCTATAAAGAAGATGTTTTTAGGCGTGAAGCAGTTTCTGCAACTTCTTTTGTAAATGGATTTGCAGTACCACATTCAATTGAAGTATCAGCAAATGAATCATGTATATCAACTTTAATTTTAGATAAACCGGTGATTTGGGGTGGTTTTGAAGTGAAATTGATTATTCTTCTTGCAATCAGAGAAACAGATAATCATTTATTGAAAATCTTTTTTGACTGGTTGAGTAGTATTGTCAGTGATTCAAATAAATTCACCCAACTGTTAGAAGTTCGGGAACATCAAGAATTTATGGAACAAGTAATAATGTAAGGAGAGAAAGATGGCAACTAAAGTAGTAAAAGCGAAAAAAGAAAGAAAAATAAGGTATGAAGATGCTCCATTAGTAAAACGATTTATAAGCTATTTAATTGACTGGTATGTCGGGGCTTTATGTACTGCGATTCCGATTGCGATTATTTCACAAAAGTTAACGAATACAATGTTAAATCAAAACATTGTTGAATTTAAACAGCCATATGGGATCATTGCAGGAATTTTAGCTGTTTTATTTGCAATTTTTTACTTTGTAATTGTTCCAGCTTATATTTATCCGGGGCAAACGCTCGGCAAGAAAATTTGTAAAATCAAAATTGTTAAAGTGAATAATGAGCAAGTAACAATAAAAAATATGCTATTAAGACAATTATTGGGAGTTATTGTAATTGAGGGTGTTTTATATACTGCAAGTGCAATCTGGCATGAACTGGTTACGATTATTACCCAAACAAATTTTGTTACACCTTTGATGTATGCAGGATTTATAATTAGTGGAATCAGTATTTTACTTTATTTATTTAAAGGAGAACATCGTACTTTGCATGATTATTTAGGAAATACTAAAGTAGTGCTATGTAAATAATTTCCTAAGTCTAGGAAAGATGACTAGCAACAATAAAAAAATTAATTACTTATAATGTTGATTGTAAGGGTATTGGAGGATAAAAAATGGATGGTTTAGAGTTAGTGAGTTTTAAAATTATATCAGCTGTAGGAATGGCTAAATCAAGTTTTATTGAAGCAATGAAGGTTGCTGCTAATGGTGAATTTGATGCAGCTAGAGCAAAAATCAAGGAAGGTGAAGAATCTTTTAACGGTGGACACTTAGCCCATAGTGAATTGATTCAACAAGAAGCTAGTGGAAATCATGTTGTACCAAGTATTCTGTTAATGCATGCCGAAGATCAATTAATGTCAGCTGAAACAATTAAGGTCATGGCTTTAGAAATTATTCGTTTAAATGAACGGGTCAAAGCATTAGAAAAATATTAACAATAACAAAGGGAGGACAAAGAAATGAAAAAAGTTTATCTATTTTGTAGTGCGGGAATGTCAACAAGTATGTTGGCAAGTAATATGCAGGATGTTGCTAATCAACATAATTTACCTATTAAAGTTGCTGCCTTTCCCCACAATAAATTAGAGGAGATTATCTCAGAGGATCGTCCGGACTGTATTTTATTAGGACCACAAGTGAAATACATGTATGAGGAAACGGTAGAACAATTTGGTAGCCAAGGAATTCCTATAGCTGTAATCGATCAAGGTGATTATGGCATGATGAATGGTGAAAAAGTTCTTAAATCAGCGATTAGACTGATAAAAGCAAATAAATAAAAAGGAGGGTAAAAGAATGATTAAACAACTTGAAAAAATATTAATGCCTTTAGCTGAAGCTATTGGCCGTAATAAATATTTAGTATCAATTCGTGATGGGTTCTTAGTATCAACACCATTATTGATTGCCGGTTCAATTTTCTTACTGATTGCAAATTTTCCAATTCCTGCATGGACAGAATGGTTAAGTTCAGTAGTCATTAATTCAAATACAGGGGAGACATTAGCTGCTTTTATTGAAAAGCCATCAGGAGCAACCTTTACTATTATGGCAGTCTTTGCTGTAGTAGGGATTGCTTATTCATTTGCTCGTCAGATGAAGACTGATAAAATATTTGGAGCAGCGGTAGCTATCATGGGATGGTTCTTGATCATGCCTTATACGGTAGAAGGAACTGTAGAAATGGCAGGTAAAGAAATACCAGTATCTTTAATAGGTATCCCAACTGGATGGGTTGGGGCAAAAGGTATTTTTGTTGGAATTATCTGTGCATTTGTAGCTGTGCATATTTATTCATGGGTTGAGAAAAAAGGCTGGGTAATTAAAATGCCGGCAGGAGTACCGCCTACTGTCGTACAATCGTTTGCGGCTTTAATTCCAGCAACTGTTGTAATGACTTTCTTCTTTGCAATTAACTTATTATTTGGTTTTTTAGGAACAAATGTGTTTCAAATTATATTTGAATTCTTACAAACACCATTACTTAATTTAGGAGATACTTTAGGAGCGATGATTATTGCTTATATCTTCTTGCATTTATTCTGGTTCTTCGGAGTAAATGGGGGTTCAGTAGTTGGTGCTGTATTTAATCCAATCTTACAAACATTGTCAGTAGAAAATATTGAATTCTTTAAAACGGGTGTTGGTGAAGGACATATTATTTGTCAACAATTCCAAGATTTATTTGCAACTTTCGGGGGTTGTGGTTCAACATTATCATTGATTATTGCAATGTTATTATTCTGTAAATCTAAACGAATTACAGAATTAGGAAAATTATCATTAGTACCAGGGATTTTTGGAATCAATGAACCAATCGTATTTGGGTTACCAATCGTGTTAAATCCAACAATGATTATTCCGTTTATTTTGGTGCCAACAATCAATATTATTATTTCTTATCTTGCGATGTCTGCGGGGTTAGTACCGATTTGCTCAGGGATTAATATTCCATGGACAACCCCAGTAATTATTTCTGGATTTTTGGCAACTAACTGGGTTGGTGCTATTTTGCAAGCAGTCTTACTAGTATTAGGAATCTTTATTTACATGCCGTTTATTAAAATTATGGATAAGCAATATATTAACGACGAAGCTAATGCAGTTCATGAAGCAGAAGAAGACGATTTTTCATTAGATGACTTATCATTTGATGATTTATAGGAGGCAATTTTATGAAAGTAATTATGATTTATGATCAAATTCAATCTGGTGCAGGAATCAAAGATGACCATATGATTCCTTTAGGAGCTAAAAAAGAACCGGTTGGACCAGCAATTATGATGGAACAATATTTAAAAACAGTTGACGGACGCGTGATGGCATGTTTATATTGTGGTGATGGGTATTATGAAGCAAATCCTGAAGAAGTTAGTCGTAAACTATGCGCGATGGTTAATAAGTTAAAACCTGATGTAGTAATGTGTGGACCAGCATTTAACTATTTAGGTTATGGCAAGATGGCAGCTAATATTGCCTATGATATTAATCAGACAACAGATATTCCTGCATTTGCAGCAATGTCAAAAGAAAATGAAGAAACGATTAATGAATTTAAAGATAAAATTCATATTATTGAAACACCAAAAAAAGGTGGGATTGGCTTAAATGAATCATTAGATGGAATGTGCAAATTAGCGAAAGCATTAGTTGATCATGAAGATCTAAATCCGATTACTTCAAAGTATTGTTTCTAAACTAAAAAGGATGCGGATAACGCATCCTTTTATCAAAAAATAAAGGAGGAACTCTTAGATGTGGGGTATTATTGCAACATGGCGAATGGCCGTAGAAGGAATCAGTAAAGCAAGTCAAGTTTTAGCAGAAGGTGGTGACGCTGGTGACGCAATCGAAATAGCGGTTAGAGAGGTAGAGGACTTTCCGTACTATAAGTCAGTTGGATATGGCGGGTTGCCAAACGAAGAAATGGAAGTTGAATTAGATGCGGCTTTTATGGATGGTGATACATTAGATATTGGTGCGGTAGCGGCAATCAAAGATTATGCAAATCCAGTAAGTATTGCAAGACGATTATCAAAAGAAAAAGTGAACAATTTGTTAGTTGGTGAAGGCGCTGAAAAATTTGCTCATAAAGAAGGTTTTGAAAGAAAGAATATGTTGACTGATCGTGCTAAAATTCACTATCGTAATCGTGTAAAAGAAGTTCAAGCATTGGAAATTAAACCCTATTCAGGACATGATACGGTTGGAATGGTATGTTTAGATACTCATGGTAAAATGACTTCGGCTACTTCTACAAGTGGCTTATTTATGAAAAAAGCTGGTCGGGTCGGAGATTCACCGATTTCTGGATCGGGCTTCTATGTTGATAGTAAAGTCGGTGGTGCAAGTGCTACTGGCTTAGGAGAGGATGTTATGAAAGGGTGCGTAGCTTATGAAATTGTTCGTTTAATGAAAGATGGAATGCATCCTCAGGCTGCTTGTGAAAAAGCGGTTAATATGTTTGATTTAGAATTAAAAGAACGCCGTGGTCAAGCAGGTGATATGTCTTTGGTAGCAATGAATAATAAAGGAGAATGGGGTGTTGCTACAAATATTGAAGGATTTTCATTTGCTGTTGCTACTGCTGACCAAGAACCAATTGTTTATTTGACAGAAAATAAAGATGGAAAATGTATACATACGGTAGCTAGTCAAGAATGGTTAGATAATTATATGGCTACAAGAACAGCCCCTTTAGAAGAAAAATAAGATGGAAGATATAATTTTAAAAAAAGTTGATGATATTGCTGAACAAATGATTAAAAGTATTATTGAAATTGTAAAAATCGATAGTGTTGAAACAGCTCCTTTAGAAAATGCTCCATTTGGCTCAGGGGTCAAAGCAGCTTTAGATGCTACTTTGGATTTAGCTGCTTCGTTGGGATTTGTAACAACAAATATTGATAATTATATCGGATATGCAAGTTATGGTGAAAGTAAAAATTATATTTGTGCTATTGGTCATTTAGATGTTGTTCCAGTTGGGACAGGCTGGAAACAGCCTCCGTTTAGTGGGTATGTAGAAGATGGGGTGATTTATAGTCGGGGAATTTTAGATAATAAAGGACCAATCTTATCATGTCTATTTGCTCTTTATGCACTTAAAGAATTAAAACTTGAATTAGCTCATGAGATTAGAATTATCTTTGGTTGTGATGAAGAATCTGGTTTTGAAGATTTAAAATATTATTTAAGTAAAGAAAGACCGCCGTTAATGGGATTTACACCAGATTGTAAATATCCTGTTGTTTATGGTGAGCGTGGACGGGCTATAATTAAAATATGCGGGAAAAAGGATAGATTAAAAGAATTCTTTGATTTGGTCAATAATTATATTTTAAATGCTAAAAATAATGGCGAAAGGTTTAATATTGATTTTCAAGATCAAGAATTTGGATTATTAGAAGTTCGAAATTATCAATTAGAATTAGACGGAGATCCAAGTATTCAATTTAGTGTTAGTTATCCAGCGAGTGTCACAGTGGAAACAATAGTCAATAATATAAAGATGGTAGTTAGCAATTTTGAAGTTAATTTAGTGGGAAATTATGATCCTGTAAAATTCCCGCTAAAATGTAAATTAGTAAAGACATTAGTCCATACTTATGAAAAGGTAACTGGAGATGATGGAACACCAGTTACTACAACCGGTGGGACATATGCTAAGTTGATGCCTAATATTGTTCCTTTTGGACCATCATTTCCTGGTCAAAAAGGAATTGGTCACCAACCTAATGAATGGATGACAATTGAAGATATTATTACAAATGCTAAGATTTACGCCTTAAGTTTATATAATCTAGCAAAATGAAAGTAGGGATGCAGAGTGATTGAAATATGTTGTGGAAGTTATGAAGATGCTCTAAATGCATATTATGGTGGAGCAAAAAGAATTGAGTTGAATAGTGCCTTACATTTAGGTGGTCTAACACCTAGCATTGGTTCATTAAAATTGACAAAAAATACTACAAACTTAAAGGTAATCTGCATGGTTCGACCACGTGGAGCGGGATTTTGTTATACAGATATTGAATTTAAACAGATGATGATAGAAGCTAAGGATCTATTAGAAAATGGAGCCGATGGTATAGCCTTTGGATTTTTATTAAAAAATAATGAAATTGATATTGAAAGAACCAAGGAAATGGTTTCACTAATAAAGTCTTATCAAAAAGAAGCGGTTTTCCACCGTGCTTATGATTGTGTAAAAGACCCATATGCCAGTATTGAGATATTAATTAATTTAGGCATTGATCGCTTGCTTACGAGCGGACTACGAGCTAAAGCCGCTGATGGTAAAGATTTAATCAAAAAATTACAAACAAAGTATGGCGATAAAATAGAAATATTAGCTGGAAGTGGAATTAACAGTACAAACGGACAAGCAATCATGGAATATACAGGAATCGCTCAAATTCATTCTTCATGTAAAGATTGGCAAAATGATCCAACTACAAGTGGAGAATTTGTAAACTATTGCTATGGACCGGCAGAGCATAAAGATGATTTTGACATGGTTAGTAAGGAATTAGTTGAAAAATTAGTGAAATTAGGATTATGAAAAACAAACTCTGGTTTCGATATCTAATAACGATTGTAGCAGTAATTGCATCTTCTTTTTTGCAAACATACGCTATCAAAGTTTTTGTAGAACCAGCTAATCTGTTATCTAGTGGTTTTACTGGTGTAGCAATTTTAATTGATCGAATTACTTCATTATATGGCTTTAATTTTTCTACTTCTTTAGGACTGATTGTTTTAAATGTACCAGTAGCAATCTTATGTTTTAAAAGTATTGGAAAGAAATTTGTTATTTCTTCTTTGTGCCAAGTTTTTTTAACAAGCTTTTTATTAAGGATTTGTACATTCCCACCGTTATTTAATGATGTTATTTTAAATGTTTTTTTTGGTGGATTTGTTTATGGGATGTCGACAGTAATTGCATTAAGAGGGAATACTTCATCAGCTGGTACCGATTTTATTGCTTTATATGTTTCTAATAAAATGGGTAAATCCATCTGGGAGTATGTTTTTATTTTCAATGCCTTGATTCTTTGTATCTTTGGTTATATGTTTGGCTGGATATATGCAGGCTATTCAATTGTCTTCCAGTTTATTTCAACCAAAACAATCTCATCATTTTACCAAAGGTATAAGCGGGTAACATTGCAGATTACAACAACCCACCCGGAACAGATAATTGAAAGATATGTTAAAGATTATCGTCATGGTGTTTCAGTTGTTAATGGTTATGGTGGTTATAGTAAAAATCCAATGAGTTTACTTCATACGGTTGTATCTGCTTATGAGGTTCAAGATATTGTTCAATTAATGCATGAATCTGATGAAAAGGCGATAATTAATGTTATTCCTACGGAAAATTTCTTTGGCGGTTTTTATCAACGCCCAATTGAATAAAAAACAACTGCTTTATTTAGCAGTTGTTTTTTTGAGAATAACTTATTTTAAGTAACTTTAACATAACGATCAAAATGATCTCCTAAAAAACTGTTTAGTTCACTTTTAAATTTGGGAGACTGGTTGATGATTCGCTGATTTCCAATCATAGGATTAAAGTAGCGATGTTTAGCATTTATTTTATAATAACCTGCTTTTTTATTATGACTAATATCAACTTGATGAAAATGACAAAAAGCTTCCCATTTATCGCTTAATTCTTTGTCTTTGCAGATGTTTTTAATGACAGAACTTTCATTAGTATATAAATCATCTTGTGTGATAAGCTTTTTTGTCAACGCAGTTTTTAATAGATTAGCTAAATATTCCATACAATATCGATTTTCATCAGAGGTGTAAACACGACTGCATTGAAACATTACTTTTGTCAACATTATTGCTTTATCTTTACTTTTAAAGATAATTTCATCTTTTTTATCATTAATTATTAAATCGTAATAAATTGACTTAATTTGTTCGACTGATAAAAAATTATAATAATATGCGTTTGCAAGAGTATATTCTAATCGATCAGCTGATAATTTAGGACTTTCATTATCGGCAATTGGATATTTATGATAATCATAGATTAGATTAATATCTATCTCGTATTTAAGAAAAATTTTTTGTAATTCACGACTATTAAAAATCATCTTTTTTGTTTCAGCTTCAGTAGACTCTTGTTTTTCATAATCATTATTCAAGAAGTCAATAACATGAGCGAATACAGGGGTGGCTATATCATGTAATAGAGCTGCAACAGTAGCATGCTTATCATGAGTAAAATGATAAGTTATTAAAGAAACGCCAATACTATGATCATATCTTGAAACTCCAAAACTATTTTTAAATGTTTGAAACTGTGTATATTCCATTCCACAATTCATTCCAATATCTTTGAGGCGAGTAAAGATATTTGTGTTCATGATTTCTAAAAGATACGGTGGAATCGTATCATGATATATTTTATAAAACATTATTATCTCTCCCTGTGTTAATTATAGTTGCTCAAAGGGATCATATTTAGGAAGTGATGATCCAAATTCTTTTAATGATTTTATAAGACTATTAGGACTCCATTCAATCAAAGATATACCATCAAATTCATGAACGCCATCTAAGTCAATACAACTAAAGTGCCATTCAACAATAGAATGTTTATTAGTGTGAATAAATTGTTTAATTTCCCACTTATCTAATTTAAAGTGTTCGTGCCAGTCATTGAACCATTTTTTTATTTCAATGATTCCTTTGTATTCAGGACCCCAAGATTCACTATAATAAGCATCGGATTCAAAAATCACTTCAAAATTATTCCAATGGGAATCAAACCATGATTGAAACCATTCAATTATTAGATCTTCTTTCATAAAAATTATCCTTTCTAAATTATTAATAGTACTTAAAGTATAGCATTATTTGTGATACTCGTCATTTTCTTATCTAAGTCCAAAGCAAATATCTTCAAAGTTTTTGGGGATAAAGTTTTATATTTAATGATAACTAATGTTTTTTATAATTTAAAAATAGTTTTTACCTTTAGTAATTGTTAGTATGGTATAATAAAGATAGTTGAAATTTGGAGTAAAGGAGTGTTAACAATGGGTTTTGATGATTTTAAGCAGCTGGTAGATAATATGCAAATTAATTTATATCTTACAGATATTCAAACAAATGAAATAATTTTTATGAATAATAAGATGAAAGAAACTTATAATTTGAAAGATCCAGAAGGTAAAATATGTTGGAAAACACTTCAAAAGAATCAAAGCGGACCATGTCCATTTTGTCCACTTATCAAATTAAAACAAATTAATAATTTATATCAGTCGATTAGCTGGCGTGAAAATAGTGATCTTACTAATCGTATTTTTGAAAACTATGATAGTTTAATTAAATGGGAAAATGGTAAAATTGTTCACATGCAACAGTCAATCGATATTACTGATTCTGAAATCCTAAGTCACCAGGCTAGTATTGATGACTTATGTGGATTATTAAATCGTCGTGCTGGAAAAGAAAAACTGCTCGAGTTTATGGTGAAAAAGAAAAAAGCTAAAGAAAGCTTTACAATTGCTTTATTAGATATAAATAATTTAAAAAGAGTAAATGATTCTTTTGGTCATCAAGAAGGAGATTTTTTATTAAAACAAATTGCTTATGCAGTAAAGCAGGATCTTGATAAGGAAGATCTTATCTTTAGATTAGGTGGAGATGAATTTGTTCTAGTTTTTGGGCATAAAAATACTAAGGATAGTGCTAAATTTTTAATTGAGAATCAAAAAAATATACAAAAGCTGCAAGCTTTATACAATAAGCCTTACGGATTTTCATATGCTTTTGGAATGTATACAGTTTTACCAACTAATAAATTGACTGTTAATGATGTGATAACTAGAGCAGATGAACAAATGTATCAGGAAAAGTTGCGATATCGTCGAACTCAGTTAGCAGAGTTGGAAGATGTTTCAGTAGGATCTACTAATGTAGCTTGTTTTCAATATGATCCAACACAACTTTATGAAGCTTTGATCAAAAGTACCGATGATTTTATTTACATATGTAATATGAAGACAGGTATTTTTAGATATTCACCAGCCCAAGTAAAAGTTTTTAATTTACCAGGAGAAATTATTGACCATCCTTTACCATTTTGGAAGGCAATCGTACATCCCCAAGATTGGGAACGTTTTTATAAATCAAATATGGCAATTGGCGAAAATAAGATGGATTATCATTCTGTTGAATTTCGAGCGATGAATAGTGATGGTGAGTATATTTGGTTAAAATGTCGTGGACAGTTAATGCGCGATGAATTTGGTGAGCCTAATTTATTTGCTGGAATAATGACACAGTTAGACCGTCAAAATAAAATTGATCCCCTAACTCATTTATATAATCGTCAAGAATTTGCGAAAGCTTTTGAGCTTAAGACTAAAGATAAAGCAATCGATAATCTTGGAATTATGGTTATTGATATTGATGACTTTAAAAATATTAACGAAATATATGACCGTTCATTTGGGGATTTTATTATTAAAACAGTAGCCCAATTGACTCAGGCAGTTTTGCCAGGTAATACTAGTATTTATAAATTGGATAGCGATCAAATGGGGCTGTTGATTGAAAATAGTACCGAATTGGAAATTACTAAATTATATAATGAGATACAGAAACAATTATTGCATGAACAACTATTAAAACGTTATAAATGTCCGATTCAAATTTCAGCTGGATGTGCAATTTATCCTAAAGATGGGTTAACATATAATGAACTAAATAAATATGCTGATTATTCATTACAATATGCCAAGGATAATGGAAAAAATAAATTAACTTTCTTTTCAAACTACATCCTTGAGCATAAGATGCGTTCATTAGAAATTTTAAAATATATTCGTGAAAGTGTAAGTGATGATTATCGTGGCTTCGAGTTAAATTATCAGCCCCAAGTTGAGGTGAGTAGTAAACAAATCAAAGGAGTTGAGGCATTGTTAAGATGGCAGTGTCAAGAATTAGGAAAAGTATCACCAGTTGAATTTATTCCCATTCTTGAAGAGAGCGGGCTAATTATCCCAGTTGGTCTATGGGTTATAAAGAAAGCAATTCAGGCTTGTTCGAAGTGGGTCGTATATGATCCTGAATTTTCTGTTAGTATTAATGTATCTGCGCTTCAGATGTTAAATAGTGATTTTGTGAAAGATGTAAAAAAGGTTCTGAAAAAAGAAAAGCTGGCACCTAAAAATATTGTCTTAGAATTAACAGAGAGCTATATGGTTAGGAACATGGATTTACTAAGAACAATTTTTGAGCAGCTTCGCGAATTGGGATTTAAAATTGCAATGGATGATTTTGGAACGGGGTATGCCTCATTGGAAATTTTAAAGACTGTTCCTGCTGATATTGTCAAGATTGATCAAACGTTTGTACGTGATATTAAGATTAGTAAATTTGATAAAACTTTTATTCGTTTTATTGCTCAAATTTGCCACGATGTTGATATTGAGGTATTGTTGGAAGGAATTGAAACAGAAGAGGAATTTAATGTTGTTGAACCGATGGAATTAGATTATATTCAAGGATTCTTGTTTGGACGTCCTCAAAGTGAAGAAGAAATTACGAATAAGTTGATATAAATTAAAAATGCTATGTTATCATAGCATTTTTAATTTTACGTATTTAATCCATAGTAATAGGAGATAATTTCAGAAAAATAATATAACATAATACGATTATCAATTTGAATAATAGAATCGATACTGCTAATTGGTAAGGAAATCGAAGGTAAAACAAATGCTAAATCAACTAGAGGTAATAATTCAGAATTACCATCAATCGTGATTAAAACTATTTTTGCACCTTTAGCAGAAGCTTCTTTAATAAAGTTTTCATAAGTATAAGTAGAACCAGAAACACTATAGATAATACAAAGATAATCTTGATTAATAGAGTTAATTAGATAGGTAAGCTGAATATCCTCGCGTACACTTTGAATAAAGCGATTATGAGAGTATAAAGAATATTCTAACTGACTAGCAGCAAAATAGGTATTGTTGATCCCAATTGATAAGACATGTGGATATTTGTCAATCAATGATGCTAGTTCTTTTAGTTGATGATCATAATCTAGAGCACCAAGTTCTAAAATCGTATTACTGTATTCTTGAGAAATCTGACTCAGTAATGATTCGTTGCTGAGTTTTTTTTCATCGTTATTTTTAAAACTTTCTTCAACAGAATATTTGAATTCTGAGTATCCACGGTATCCAAGCTTTTGATAGAAACGTAGGATTGCAGACTTAGAAGTTTCACAAAGGTCGCCTAAAACAACAATGGAGTTATTAACGATTTGAGGATCTTCTAAGATACGAGCACAAATTTTACGTTCACTAGGTGTAAACTCAGTATAATGAATGGCAACTGTTTTTTTAAAGTCCATATTAATACCTCTTTTTCTTATTTATAATTATATCGATAAACCAAATTAATTACAATAGAGAAAATTCCCATAACAAAAAATAATATTGATAAATTTCTCAACGGTGATATAATTGCAATGTAAACGCTTTTACATAAGAGGGCTTTTGGACATTATCCGGAGATGTCTAAAACAAAAAAGGAGAGAAAAATGAAAGATAAATTTACTGCACTGATCTGTAAAGTATCAGGAAATCGCTTTTTAAATGTATTGAGGGATTCTTTTGTATTGGTTGCTTCACTGACATTAATTGCTGGATTTGCAATTATGATCAGTTCTGTATTTATTGACCCCAATGGGATTATTTTTGGTTCATCTGGACTTGGTCTAGGGGAGATGATCTTTGGAAGTGAGAAAGAGTTCTTAGCATCAGGATTTGCTCAAATGCTAGTACAAGGACAAAATATTTTTAATTTTTTTAGTAAAGGGGCTATGTCGATCAACGCTCTGTTGATTGTGGTGATTTTTTCATATAATGTCTCAAGAAAATATTTTAGTGATAATCGTGAGCATATGGTTTCAGTGATGTATGCTTTAGCAGCATTTTTTATTTGTTTGCCTTGGGATTTTAATTATACAAGTGCTAAGGGAATCGAGGTCGATATTAATGGAATTATTAATTCGAATTTTTTAGGTCAACAAGGAATCTTTTTTGGACTGATTGTTGCAGGTAGTGCTACATTTATATTTAATAAATTATCTAAGTTAAATATTTCAATAAAGATGCCGGATTCGGTACCTCCAGCTGTAGCTCAGAGTTTTGAATCTTTAGTGCCGGGGATGTTGACATTATTTGTCTTTATTATTGCAACCGTTATTAGTAATACTTTTGCTGGTGAATCATTACCGGAGTTTATTTTAACAACGCTTCAAGCACCAGCTTTAGCAATATCTAAAACCGCAGCGTTTGCTCTAGTTTCCCAAATTACATGGCCATTATTCCAGTGGCTGGGAATTCATCCAACTGCTATTTGGGGAGCAATTTTTGGAATGACCTGGGATATTGCTGGAAACGAAAATGTTTTAGGTGTTGCTAAACATTTATATACAACGATGTTTATGAATTATTCAACTATTGCAGCGGGAACATTTGCTTTAGCACCAGTATTATCGATATTATTTTTCTCAAAACTAAAACAAAATAAAAAGATTACCAAAGTGGCTTTAGCTCCAGCAATTTTTAATATTAGTGAACCGATTACATTTGGATTACCAATCATTTTAAATCCAATCTATTTTATTCCCTTTATTATTGTGCAACCATTGTGTTTCTATATTGCGGTATTTTTTACTAAGATTGGTTTTATCCCAGTAGTATGTAATAATGTTCCTTGGACAGTACCACCGATTATTTCGGGAATTTTGTTTACTGGAACAATTGCAGGCGGGTTAGTGCAACTAATAAATCTAGTTATATCAATGGCAATATATTACCCATTTGTTAAAATAGCTGATAAAATGGAATTAGATAAAATGACTGAAACCGAGAAATTAGAAGCGGTGGAGACAAAAAGAGTAAGTTTATTAAGAGGCAGAAAAAATGAAACTAAGATTAGCTGAAATCTTTACATCGAGAATGGTTTTGCAACATGGCAAAGAAATAAATATTTTTGGAACCGGTGAAACAAATCAACAAGTAACTATTACTATTCAAGGACAAACCGCAACAACAACAATAATAAATAATAATTGGTTGATTACGCTGCCGGCGCTAGAAATAAGTACGGATGAAACATTAATAGTTTCAACTGGATTAGAAACTATTACGTTATCAAATATTTTAATTGGAGATGTTTATTTTTTAGCAGGTCAATCTAATATTGAATTTAAATTTAAAGATTGTGATTCAGTAAAAGTTGATCAGGAAGTATGCTATGATCGATATTTAAGGTATTATGAAGTTCCACAAATTGAATATGAGGATGAAAATATCAAAATACCGCCCATTAGAAATCAAGGCTGGCAAATATGTGATAATCAAACGATTAATGATTTTTCAGCAATCGGTTATTATCTTGCTTATTATTTGCGTCATGATATAGACATCCCAATCGGATTAATTGCAGTTAATAAAGGTGGTACATCAGGTTCTTGCTGGATAAATGAAACATATCTTCAAAAAAATCAAGAAATCAAAAAAGTATACTATGATGAATATTATCAAGCAATCATGAATCAAACAGAAGCACAAGAAGATTTAGAAATAGCTAAATATAAAGAGCGTGTTAAGCAGTACCAGCAAAAAGTGGCATTATATCAGCAAACTTATCCAGAACGTAATATGAGCCAGTTAAAAAAAGATGTTGGACATACACCATGGCCGGGACCGCGGGGGAAAAAAGATTTTTGTCGTCCAGCAGGACTATATTACACGATGTTTAAAAAAATCTGTCAATATAGTGGTAAGGCAGTTATTTGGTATCAAGGGGAAGAGGATACTAAAAATGCTTATTTATATCATCAATTGCTACAACTGGTGATTGAAAATTGGCGTGAAGATATGAAAGCTCAAATTCCCTTTATTATTGTGCAATTACCTGAATATGATGATGATAAGAATGATAACTGGCCTATTTTAAGAGATGCCCAGCAGCAGGTTTGTAGAGAAGTACCTGCTTGCTATTTAGTTGTAACAATGAATTGCGGGGAAGAATTTAATATCCATCCCCAAAATAAAAAAACAGTCGGTCATCGTATTTTTTGGCGAATCAAAGAACTTTTTTATGATAATCAATTTAATGGGCATTCTCCGAAGATAATAAATATTGAAAATAATTCTAAAATTATAATTGAGTTTGATCAAAAATTACACAGTAGAGGTATTAATAATTTTATTTTAGAATTACCAGATCATCAAGTTGAGACAGTTGGGATAATTAAAGAAAATAAACTGCTGGTTGAGCGACCTGCCCAAGTTAGAACAATTAGTTATGGATATCAAAATTATTGTAAGATAAGCATTTTTGGAGAAAATAATTTACCTATTGCACCTTTTAAAATACAATTAACTAAATAATCTGTCATTTTTATTTAAGAGCAATGATATTTGTAGTGTCCTAAAAAGTTAGGGTAACTTTAGGCGGTCACTACAATCGGCTCTTTTTCTTTTTAGTTCAGCAAAAAGAAAAAGAATTTCAGAATCTTAAATTACTATTTAATTTTATTCAAAAAGTCCCCTATAATCGCATAATTGTGTTAAAATGACTTGGAGAAAGAAGGTGGTAAAAAATGAAAGTCGAGCCTGTACCCCAGTGTTGCGATAGTCTAGAGGATCATTTACCACTAAGATCAGGTATCTAATCCCCAATAAAGGAGGAAACTTATGATCGATACAATTACCAGCGATGAGCTGAAGGATATTCTTTTAAATGGAACGCCAGAAACAATAAAAAAAGTAATAACTAATATTCATCCGGCTGATATTTTAGATATTCTTCATGAAGACGAGGATAGTATTAAAGCATTAATGGACAATCTTCCTAATGATGTTGTTGCCAGCATTATTGAAGAGGAAGATGATGAAGATGACCAGTATGATTTACTGAAATTATTTTCAGATGCTAAACAAAAAGAAATCTTAGATGAAATGTCTAATGATGAAATCACTGATTTGATCGGTGAACTTGAAGAAGATGAAAAACAGGCTATCTTAGATAAGATGGACAAAGAAGATAAAGAAGATGTTGAGCGACTGTTAACGTTTGATCCTGATACGGCCGGTGGGATCATGACGACGGAATATATTAGTATTCGTGCGCGCAATACCGTTGAAAAAACTTTAAAATTTCTTCAAGAAAACACCGAAGAAGATACAACTTATTATCTTTATGTAGTTGATCCACAAAATATTTTAAAGGGTGTTGTATCTTTACGAGATATTGTTACTAGCTCGTTTGATACAGCTATGCTGGATATTACTAATACAAATGTAAAAACTGTATTATATAATGAAGATCAGGAAGAAGTAGCAAAAAAATTTCAAAAATATGGATTTATCATGATGCCGGTAGTTGATGAAATGGACCATTTATTAGGAGTTATCGAGTTTGACGATATTATTGATATTATTCAAGAAGAAAGTACAGAAGATATTAATTTATTAGGGGGAGTAAATTCTGAAGAAAGACTAGATTCATCTGTTGGAGAATCGGTCAAGAGTCGGATTCCCTGGTTGATTGTTAATTTATTTACGGCAGTAATGGCGGCTTCCGTGGTTAGCTTTTTTGAAGGAACGATTGCTCAAGTAGTTACACTTGCAACTGTTATGCCAATAGTTACAGGAATGGGCGGTAATGCAGGAACTCAGTCTTTAACAATCGTTGTACGAGGGCTTTCATTAGGTGAAATGAGTAAAGAGAATGCAACCTGGATCATGTTAAAAGAAGTAGCTGTTGGTTTTTGCAGTGGTGTGATAATAGGAATTATAGTTGCGTTAGGCTCAATGTTATTTGAAGGAAATCCAGTTTTTGGTTTAGTAACGGGATTAGCCATGTTTTTAAATATGATTTTAGCAAATATTGCGGGTTATTTTATTCCGGTTATTTTGGAAAAATTTCATATTGATCCAGCTCTAGCAAGCGGAGTTTTCGTCACAACTGTAACTGATGTATTGGGATTTTTCTTTTTCTTAGGATTGGCAACAGTATTTTTGCCATATTTAATTTGAGGTAATTAAGTATGGAAGTAAAATATGTGAAAAAGAATATTGCTAAAATCATAATTAGTCTATTTTTCATTATTATGATGCTGTTTGGAGCAGCTTTTGCATTGATTTGGTTTAAACATATTTTTAATTATATGACATGTTTGATTGTTGCGATCGTGGTTTTTATTGTAATTATTATTCTTAATAAAAAAGGACAAATTTGTCGCAATGTTGAAATTGGTGAACAAGGGTTAGTTGATCATTTGGGAACCTTGGAGTATCGCGAGATAAAAAAAGTTATTTATGATAATAATAGAATTGAAATGAATTATGGTTTTGCTAATATTGTAACAAAATACCATGAAGTTTTGCTCGATAAACTTCAAGAACAAGGCGTTACAATGATTGAATATAATGGTCGTCTTATTAATTTTGAAAGAGTTTCACTTTTAATTATTTATGGTTTAGGGATATATTTCTTTTATAATTTATTTGTTTTAATTTTTGGAATAATTTCTTGCTTAAACTATAACTATGAGATTATTAATAGTCTTGGCATAGTTGTTCGAGTTTTGAAATTAATAAGTATTTTGCTAGCACTATTTGTATATAACCGGTTAAAAAATAAAAAAGCAACAGTGATCATTATAATTGTAATTATTGTAGGATTTATTGTATGGGGACAGTCTGTTAAAATAAAAACATACCATGATTATTATGGGAAGTTTGCTTGTATCATGAAAGAACGTGAGTTAAATATTTATAAAGATATTATCGCAGAATATGGAATTTTAGATAAAACGATTAATAATTTAGATAGTTATAAAGTTGCAGATTTAACCAATTATGAAAAAGTAATTGTGTATCAAGGAACGAATATATCAGGACAGTATATTGTCCATCGAGATGTAAAAAATAATAATTCAAAAGAGCAGATCTTTGCTTATTATAATGGGAAAACTTTTACTCACGGAGCTTTGCATATAACTTTTAATGATGGTAAACTAGCTATTATAGATTACAATGGAGCGGTTTATGATTATGATAAACTAAAGCTGGTTAATGGTTATATTCTCGAAATATATAAAGATAATGAAGTGAAAAAGTGTTTAATTTTTAATTATTTTAAAGGTTATGATGATGACGAATATCGTCGTTCTTGGGAATTGGTTATTTCTAATCTTAATGATGGTAAACAAAACTTGTATATTTTAAAAGATTCAGATGATGAAAAGGTAAGACCACAACCAAATAATAAGTCTGAAAATAAAATAGATGCACAAACTGAAACAGACCATGTAGTTAGTGATGAGATTAAAGTAAGTAATGGTGAAAAGTTGATAAAAAAGATGGATAGTATTAATATTACAGCCTTTGAATCAAATGAAGATTTTGTTAAAATAAAAGCTGACAGTAGTGATTATAATGAAATTGTTTTAGAGGTGGCAAAACAATTCACAATTATAAATAATACTGATAAGAAAATAGATACACAAATTCTAGGGATTACTATAATGTCTGGCAGTCTTGAGGAATTTGGTGTTGCAACAAATGATCGCCAAGATGTTGAAGATATTGGTAAAGTTAAAAATACTTATTACTATCGAATTAGAAAAGTTGGTAATTATTATTTGGCAGCCCGAGTTGGTGATGATTGTAGTGTCAATGTTGGATTAACCATGCTAGAGCCAGTGATTGCGACAGATACTTCACAAACAACAGATTTTCTTTATCGAATTGATGGTAAAAAATATTTAGGAAATCGATGGGGAGATATAGGAGGATAGAGATGGAAGAAAAGTTAGATGAGATGATTGTGTTATTAAAAAATATTGATAAGAATTTACAAATTTTAGTTGATGAAAAAAATGCAGTAAAAGTAAAGAAACCAAGTAATGATGCAATCTTAAAACAATTTGAAGAAACTGAAAAATTATTTAATAAAGTAATGAATAAAGGTAAGTAAATTATAAGCAATTGCTGTAATTAGTGCAGTTGCTTTTTATTATTAAAGAAGATAGCTGTCTGTTTAATATGTTTTTGTAGTCAATTAGGGATAAAAAAACAAAGGTTTTTAATAAACCTTTGCTTTTTTTATTTCTATAATTATTTAAAACTGTATGTGATTATCTTATTGCTTTGCTTTTTTTAATAACAGTTACTAATGCAAATAATGATAAACTTGCAACAATAACAAATGGTGCAATCATTGTTGAATCACCAGTTTTAACACTTGTAGATGTTGATGGTTGAGTTGCTGGTTTTTCAGTATCGTTAGGAGTATCACTAGGATTATCAGTAGGAGTATCTGGCTCTTGTAGATCCAAACGAATTGTTTCACCAGTTTCTAAATCACGAGCATATTTACTCATAAATTCCCACATTAATTTAGCATCTGGAGTATAGTTCCAATGTCCCCAACCATAAATACGAGCCATGCTGATTTCTACACCTTTGGCATTTTCAATTGCACCAACATCGATTTTAGCAATATTTTCAGCGGTTGGCTCAATTGTATAGCGTTTTGTCCAAGGAACACCATATAGATATGCATCTTCATCTTTGATGTCTTCAACTTGAGTAACTTCCATATCATTTAATTCTTGATAAAGTTGAGCTACTTGTAATCCTGCATTTAATTCTGTTGTATCAAATGCATCTTTACAATATTCATCACCATCACCAGTGAAGAAAATAATTGGCATATCATATTTATCTTTATTAGCAGCAACAGCTTCTTTATTTAAGTCACTTGCACCGAATGGCCCGGAATGACCAGCTCCAGCAGCAAAGTATTTAGCATCTGATAGACCGGCATTTGTTGTATTTCTACTTCCGGCAGATAATCCAGAAATATAAATTCTTGATTGATCGATCTGTGGATATTTCTCTTCAATGATCTTTAACATTGTAATAACATCTGAATCAGGAGTTTCATTAGAATCATCAGTCATTGGATCGTATGTATATCCTTGATATGTATGACCTTGCCACTCAGGACAAATTAAGATTACACCTTCTTCACTTGCTATTTGTGCCCATCCTGAAGTATCATATTGAGTTCTAGGATCATTTGTATTACCGTGGAATAGAATAACTACTGGGACACTTCCTGGTTGAGCATCTTTAGATTGTTCAGGAATATATTCATACCATAATGAATCAGTACCATCTTTATCTAAATCTTGAGTAACTACATGACGCTCAATATTATCGATTGCATCAACAGAATCAAAATATTGGTATTTTCTTGCTTGATCAGCTTCTTTATCACCAGAAAGTAATGGTCTAGAGTACCAAGTTGCTGTTTGTTTATAGACTTCACTATAGTTACCAATTCTTCCAAATTTTTCTAAAACAGTATTCCATGCATCTTTTGTTGCATCAGCAGCACTTGTTTTTGTATCGCTATTAACAACAACGATTTCATAATGACTTTCTGGGTTTTCATAATATCCATCTTTTACCTTACCAGCATTATTTGCTTTTACATAACTATTGATAACAGCTTGATCATCAGTTACTAAGTAAGTAGGAACAGATACTTTAACTTCTTGCCCTTGAGCTGGATTAATTAAAGCAAGTCCAGATACAAAGTTCATATAAGATGTTAAGTTTTGATTAATGAAAGTTGCTCCATCACCAATCCCAATTAATTTAAAGTTATTTGAAACACCAATTTTACCTACGATCGTTTCAAAACCTATAACATCATCATCAGTAAAAGAAATGCCATTAGCAGGTCTAGCAACATAAACTTTGCTTGCCGCCCGATCAACAATATCTTTTATTCCTGATTCATTAATATATTTTTGTGCTTCTTCATCTGTTAAATTTCCATCAGGATAAACAACGAAAGTTGCAGCAGCGGCAGCATTGACTGATTCAATACTTAATTTATCGCTACCACTGTAAACATAGGCTTCGCTCATTTCATTAACTGAGGCCTTGTAAGCTTCAACGTACTTTGGTAATGTATCTATTTTAGCCTTTGCACCATTGCTTGAAAGCTCAATTGCATCAGGCGCCCAGGCAACTTCTGGATAAGGTTGTGAAATAGTTGTACCATCTAATAGACCGCTAATAACTTGTGCCATATCGTTGAAATATTGAATTGACATTTCGTTAGGTCTTTGGGCATTGTCTTCCCAAAATTGTTGCCAGCGATGACCAGCTAAAATAGATAGAGAAGGATTTTCATTTAAAATAGTTCTAGCTAAAGCACATCCTTCGTTTAAAGCAGCAATTGGGTTTCCACCATTTGTTTCAAAAAGTGCCCAAATAAATCCACTGCCAAATGTATCACCAGTAAATAATGCTCCATGAGTGGTATCTGTAATCATAAGAGAGCCTTCGGTATGAGCACTGACAACATTGAATACATATGGGGCACCATAAATGTTAACAGTATCACCATGATTAACTTTTGTGATTTTACTATCAAATTGAGTGATTGCTTCCGCGGCAGCAGCATAATCAGGTTCACTGATATATACTTTTTCAACGTCAACGTCTGCGAATACTGTTTCTGATCGTCCAAAGCCAGTATGATCACCATGACTATGAGTAATAATAATTGATAACGGCTTATTTCCTGTCATTGAATTTACGATTGTTTTTGCATTTTGAATATCTTCATCGTTTTCAGAGCCATTTCCTAAATCAACTAATAATACACCGTCTTCTTCTAGTACAAAATACATAGATGATGGGTTATTTGTTACGCCGCTCTCATCTGTTGCACCACCAGGAAGTTTTTTTGTTCCCTCATCCCAGTGATAAATATTATCCTTGATTTTCTCTACTTTGTACCTTCCTAATTCAGCATATCCATCATCAGTAAGATCTGTTAAAAATGCATTTCCATTTGGATCAAGTTCTACTACTTTAGATGCTGTTGATTTGGATCCTTGGTCTCCTTCGGCCTGTACCGCACCAATACCACTTAATGCGAACATCAGGCTTAGGGAACCAATAAAAAATTTTTTCTTAAACATTTCTTTTTTCCCTCCTTCATTATAAATATTTTATCACAGCGGCTTTATGAAAGCGATTACAAAAACTGATGGTAAGTATCATAATTTGATACCTAATATCATAATTTGATTGATATTTATACAATTAAATATGATATAATCATTAAATAACTTACTTATTTATAAATTAAAACTGTTAAATAGAAATTCTACACTAATAACGATATTTAGTAATTATATGATTGAGACATAGGATTTATCCTATGTCTTTTTTTGTTTTAAAATTATCGTAGCGAATTTTTCTAACTAAAAAATGAGATAATAATAACTTACATCTTTGTAAGATAACTATGTAATAAAAAATAATTGTGTATAATAAAAAAGAGGAGATCGTTATGAAAATATTAATTATTGAAGATGATTTAGAATTACGAGAAGAATTAAAAGTTTTATTAGATAATAATGGTTACCAAGGAATCATTCTAAAAGATTTTAAAAATGCGTTAGAAGAGATTTTAGTAATAGATCCAGATTTGATTCTATTAGATATTAAGATTCCATTTTTGAATGGACAGCAGCTATTAAAAAAATTAAGAGAAAAATCAACTATTCCAGTTATTATGGTTACAAGTAAAGATAGTGAGATCGATGAAATTCTTGCATTAAGCTATGGTGCTGATGATTATATTACTAAACCATATAATCCAACGATTTTATTACTGCATATTGAAGCTGTTTTTAAGCGACTCCATAAAGCTGAACCAAAACTGACTTATCAAAATATTAGGGTTAATTTGATGAAAAGTACGTTAGAAAAAGATGATCAGGAATTATTGTTATCTAAAAATGAGATGGGAATTTTTTATTATCTTCTTATGAATCAAGGGAAAATCGTAACTCGTGATGATATTATGAATTATCTATGGGGTACGGATAAATTTATTGATGATAATACTTTGACAGTTAATATGACTAGACTAAGAAAAAGACTTGAAAAGATTGGCCTTTTTGATGTGATTGAAACAAGGAGAGATCAGGGGTATATGTTAATATGAGAATAAAAGAATACTTACTAGATAGACTGGCCTATCTAGTTTTATTAATAATTATGATTGTGAGCGTGCTATTCTTCTTATTGATGTTTAAAGTTTCAAATGCATTAATTTATGCTATTGTTTTAGTTATGCTTTTATTTAGTGGTTTGCTTATTGGATATGATTATTATCAAAAACATGCTTTCTATAATAATTTTCGCATTAAATTAAATCAATTAGATAAAAAATGTTTAATTACAGAATTGATTGCTCAGCCTGATTTTCTAGAAGGAAAGATTTTATATGAGGCATTGTATGAGATTGATAAGTCAATGTATGAGGAGATTGAGACTTATCAAGATAATCTTAAGAATTTTAAAGAATATATTGAATTATGGATTCATGAAGTTAAATTACCAATTTCTAGTGTAAAGTTGATGATTCATAATCATGAACATAATGAAAGAAAACTAAAGGATCAAGTTAGTCGAATTGAAAATTATGTAGAACAAGTTTTATATTATGCCCGACAAGATAGTAGTGAGAAAGATTATTTGATTAAACAATGTGAATTAGGAACAATTATTAGAAATGTTATTAAGAAGAACCAAGATAGTTTATTGTATCAAAATATTAAGATCGAAATCGGTCAAGTTAATTGTTCTGTTTTAAGCGATAGCAAGTGGCTAGAATTTATTATTAATCAAATTGTTAGTAATAGTATTAAATATCGGCGTACAGATAAGTGTAAAATAGCTTTTAATGTGATTAGAAGGAATAATATTGCTTTAGAAATAATTGATAATGGTCTGGGAATCAAGACTAGTGATCTAACGAGAGTATTTGAAAAATCATTTACTGGTGAAAACGGGCGTCTTGTTTCTAGTTCTACGGGGATGGGCTTATATATTGTTAAGCGATTATGTGATAAATTAGGTCATAAGATTATAATTGAATCTAAATATAGTGAGTATACGAAAGTAACAATTTCTTTTAATGATGAGCAATATTACAAGGTTGTAAGGTGATGTAAGTTATTTCGATGTTACCAAGACCGCCTTTTTTCTATAATTTAATTGTAAAGGAGAAAAGATTATGGAAAATATTCTAACGATTGAAAATATTAGTAAATATTATGGAAATAAGAGTAATCTTACTAAAGCTATCAGCAATATTTCAATGAATGTTGATAAAGGTGAATTTATTGCTATCATGGGGGCTAGTGGTTCAGGGAAAACTACACTACTGAATGTTATTTCAACTATTGATAAAGTTACAAGTGGTCATATTTATATTGAAGGTCAGGATATTACAAAACTTAAAGGTAATGATCTAAATAGGTTTAGACGTGAAGAACTAGGATTTATTTTTCAAGATTTTAATTTATTAGATACGCTAACAGCTTATGAAAATATTGCTTTGGCTTTACAAATTCAAAATTTTAAAGCTAAAGCAATTGAACAGCAAATAAAAGTTGTTGCAAGAAAATTAGATATTGAAGATATTTTAAATAAATATCCTTATGAAATGTCTGGAGGACAAAAACAGCGTGTAGCTAGTGCGCGGGCCATTGTTACAAATCCTAAACTTGTTTTAGCAGATGAGCCTACTGGAGCGTTAGATTCTAAAAGTTCTAAAATGTTATTAGAACGACTTCAAAGATTAAATCAAGACTATCAAACAACGATTCTAATGGTAACTCATGATGCTTTTAGTGCCAGCTATGCTTCTAAAGTGATTTTTATCAAAGATGGAAAGGTCTTTAATCAATTTAATCGAGGTGAAGCTACTCGTAAACAATTTTTTGATAAAATTATTGATGTTGTTTCTTTGCTTGGGGGCGATGTAAGTGATGTTATTTAATCTTTCATTAAAGAATATTAGAAAAAGTTTTAAAGATTATGCAATCTATTTTTTTACATTAATCCTTGGAGTGGCAATCTTTTATATCTTCAATTCTTTGGAAAGCCAAACAGTTATGCTGAAACTAAATAGTTCAACTAAAGATATTATTAAACTAATGAATAATGTGTTGTCAGGCGTAAGTGTATTTGTTTCATTTATATTAGGGTTTTTAATTGTCTATGCAAATCAATTTTTAATGAAGCGAAGAAAAAAAGAGTTTGGGATATATATGATATTAGGAATGTCAAAAAAACAGATTTCTAAAATACTATTAGTTGAAACTATAACAATTGGTTTGATTTCATTAGTAATTGGTTTAGTCTTAGGAGTCGCTCTATCTCAAGTAATGTCGATTGTTGTAGCTAATATGTTTGAAGCAGACATGACTAAATTTACATTTGTTTTCTCTTTAAGTGCGTGGATAAAAACAATGATTTATTTTGGGATTATGTATCTTCTGGTTATGGTTTTTAATACGATTCAAGTAAATCGCCAACAATTAATTAAATTATTGACAGCAAATAGACAAAATGAAGAAGTTAAATTAAAGAATACCTATCTTTGTATAGGGATCTTTATTGGTGCTGTTGTATTATTAAGTTATGCTTATTATAACGTTACCGCAGGAGCTGGTAATTTAACGAACAGCAGCTCAGTGCTTTTCCAAATGATTTATGGTGCTGTCGCAACGTTTTTAATCTATTGGTCTATTTCAGGTTTGATTTTAAAATTTGTTATGGCATCTAAAAATTATTATTTCAAAAATTTAAATAGTTTTACGGTTAAACAAATTAGTAGTAAGATTAATACAACAGTACTTTCAACAACGGTAATTTGTTTAATGCTTTTTTTAACAATCTGTATTTTTTCAAGTGCTTTTGCGTTAAATAATTCTGCAACAGAAGAGATAAATGAGTTAGCTCCAGTTGATATTCAAATGCAAAAAGATGTAAGTGTTGATAATTTATCAATTACAAAATATTTGTCTCAAAAGCAAATAGGATTAGATGATTTAAAAAACATTTATACATTTATGACTTATCGTACTTCACAATTGACATATAGAGATACTTTTGGCAGTGCCTTTAAAGATGTAAGTGAAAGTTATTTGAATAATTGTGAAGATATTATTAAACTTAGTGATTATAATAAATTGGCTAAAATATATAATTTACCAACTTATGATTTAAAAGACGAATATGTTGTAATGGGGAATTATGAAAATTTAATGTTTAGTCGAAATCAATTTCTTAAAGAAAAACCAGCTATTGAGTTAAACGGAAAGATATATCAGAGTAAATTTGATAAATGTCAAAATGGTTTTTTATCAATGCAGTCTAGTCATATGTGTATGGGAGTGTATATTGTTCCAGATGAAGCGGTTAGTAATTTTATTCCTGCTGATAGTTATTTAGTGGGTAATTATGCTGCAAATGATCAGGATACAAGAAACGAAGTAGATGAAAAAATGCACAGTTATAGCTCTGATGTCTTATTGATTAATACAAGAATTCAAATTTCAAGTAGTAGTGTGTCTATGGGAGCTATGGTTATCTTTATTGGTTTATATATAGGAATTGTATTTTTGATTTCTTGTGCTGCTATCTTGGCACTCAAAGAGTTGTCACAAAGCATTGATAATAAAGGAAAATATCAGATTTTAAGGAACGTTGGTGTTGATGAAAAAATGATTAATCGTTCTTTATTTAAGCAAATAGCTGTTTATTTTGCTTTCCCGCTTATCTTAGCATTGATTCATTCAATTTTTGGTATCCAGGTTTGCAATATAATGCTGCAAACATTTAATCAGGCTAATGTATTTGATGCTATTATAACGACTGGAATCTTTTTAGTTATTATTTATGGTGGTTATTTTATCATCACATACCAGTGTAGTAAAAGTATTATTAAAGATAAGTAGAGGATTATACTGACGAGGGGATTCACTTCAATTTTATATACTAGTAATTGAGGTATAGATTATATGTTATGATGATAACAAGTAGGTGATAAAATGAGTGAGTTTGAAAAGATGAGAGCGGGAGAAATTTATAATCCCCGAGATTTAAAACTGATCTATATGTATGATAAGACAGCGCGGCGTTTGCATAGGTATAATAAAAGGTGTTTTCATGTATATAATATGCGAAGCCGCTTAATGAAAAAAATTATTAATACAAGCGGTAATTTTTGGATTCATCCGCCATTTCAATGTGATTATGGCTGTAATATCTATTTGGGAAAAGATGTTATGATTAATTACGGCTGTGTGTTTTTAGATGTTTGTGAAATTAAGATCGGTGATAATACTCTGATTGGTCCACATACCCAAATATATACTGCCTGTCATTCAATCGATCCACAAGAGCGTTTAAAAGAAATTGAATTTGGGAAAGCAGTTACCATTGGGAATAATGTTTGGATTGGTGGAAACTGTACTATTTTACCAGGAGTTACGATTGGCGATAATAGCGTTATTGGAGCAGGCAGTGTGGTAACTAAAGATGTTCCTGCTAACGTACTAGCTTATGGCAATCCATGTCAACTAAAAAAGAAGATATGATTTTATAAAGTTCTTAAGCTTTTGCTAAGAACTTTTCATTATTCTTGACATTTGTCCAGCAATAGTATAAATTTATATCATACTAATACAGTAGGAAAAGAGGGATAGGATGATTTCCGTAAAGATATTAAAAAATAAAAAGATTTTTGAATGGGAACGAATGTATGGCTGTTGTCATAATTAATAATGTTGTTAAATAAATTTATTAAGGAAAGAGGACAGTTAAATGAATATAAATATTTTTGAATTAGGAGCCGTGCTTCTTGCAGGTGTTTTCTTCGCAATTATCTATTTTCTAGGTAAAGTGAAGAAGTATGATTTTGGGCTTTTAACTATTTTAGGATTAGTTTTTGGGGTAGCCGTAGGATTGATTTTTAAAGGACATTATTTGTATTTAGAAGCAATCGGAACGATTTATTCGCATTTGATCTTAGCGATCGTTATCCCGCTATTATTATTCAGTATTATTTCAAGTATTACAAATTTAGGAACATCGATCAAATTAAAGAAAATAAGTGCCAAAGCGATAATATTTTTATTATTAAACACCCTACTAGCTAGTACTATAACACTGACCTTAGCAGTAGTAACTAAAGTTGGAAGTGGCATAAATTATCAATTGGCAAGTGATTATAAAGCGGTGGAAGTTCCGGCATTCATCGATACGATCATTAATTTATTTCCAAGCAATTTGGCTAACAGTTGGGTAAATGGCGAAGTAGTACCTATTGTAATTTTCGCTGTAATTGTTGCGATTGCCTACAATAAGATTGCCCGTAATCAGCAAAAAGCTGTTTTACCGTTTAAGCATTTTATAGATGCCGGAAATCGTGTGATGGGAGAGGTTGTTAACTTTGTTATTAGCTTTACACCGTATGCTGTATTAGCATTGATTGCACGTGCAGTAAGCAAGAGTGCTCTAAGTGATCTGATTCCGCTATTGAGCGTCTTAGGATTAGCATATTTATTGAGTATAATCCAAATTTTTGGGGTAACCAGTGTTTTATTAAAGGTGGTAGGAAAGTTAAATCCGCTTAATTTCTTTAAAGGAATTTGGCCGGCTGGGGTAGTAGCATTCACTTCTCAAAGTAGTATTGGGACAATTCCTGTCACTGTTAGACAACTTACAAAGAAACTAGGAGTTAATGAAGATGTTGCTTCATTTGTAGCTAGTTTAGGGGCTAATCTAGGTATGCCGGGATGTGCAGGAATTTGGCCAGTTTTATTAGCAGTCTTCGCAATAAATGTTTTGGGGATTGATTATTCAATCGGCCAGTATATATTTTTAATTGTTTTAGCTGTAGTAGTATCAATTGGAACTGTTGGGGTGCCTGGTACTGCAACCATTACTGCTACTGCATTATTTGCTTCAGCAGGCTTACCGATTGAAATTATTGTTTTATTAGCACCTATTTCAAGTATTGTAGATATGGCAAGAACAGCAACTAATGTTGTTGGTGCCGCTAGTGCTGCAATGTTAGTTGCCCGAAGTGAAAATGAATTAGACCTTGCTGTTTATAATAATGAAACAATCGGACAGCCGGATTTAGAAATAATTTAAAAATAGAAGCTATGAAGATAAATTCATAGCTTTTTTATGTTCATATTTTAGTGAAAACAATCTATCTGGAAAAATAATCAAGAATAGTTATTTTTCTTTATTTGTATAATTTTGACATTTTTATGATTTTGTTTCATATAAATTATTGATAAAGCCAAAAATGAGCATGTTTTTATATAAAAACACTGGTTAAAGCGGTATAATTGGTATTGTAATATGATATCTATTGTGATATATTGTAAACAGATATTAGATAGAGGCGCGAATTGTTAAGAAGTTTTTACCATAAGATGCAAACCAGGTAAAAAGGGAGGAGCGTTCGCCGAAGAGATAAATGATTGCATGCGTTTATCCTCTGGGCTTATAGTGAAGATCTATAAGACTGTCATTATCAATAGATAATGGTGAGCTATCATTGTTCATACGCTGTTTATGTTGCAATGATACTCATTGCAACTTTTTTTGTAAAGGAGAACAATGATGGAAAATATTATTGATGCAGTGAGCTACGAAGAAAATATTATTCAATTACAACTTAGAAATGTTCCTAAACACCCAATGATTATTGCCAAGATATTTACAATCTTGAGTGAGTGTGGGGTAAATGTAGATATGATTTCTCAAGTAATGATTGAAGATGCGATGCAAATTGAGATTACACTTGATGAAAAATATCAAAAGAATCTTAATGATGCAATTATGAGATTAAAAGATGAGGTTAAGCAATTAGAAATTGCGACTAATCGTAAATATTTTAAAATTGCAGTTGGGGGAAAATTACTAGAAACGACCCCTGGGGCAGCGGCTAAAGTATTTACTATTTTAGGGGATAACAACATTCATTTTTATCAAGTAACAACCTCTAAACGAACAATCTCGTTTATTGTTGATAAGAAACACAAAGAATTAGCAATGAAAAAATTAGATGAAGCTTTTGGCTTAAATATATAGGAGGAAATTATGGCTATTTTTGAAGGTAGTGCAGTAGCACTAGTATTACCAATGCATGAAGATGGAAGTATTGATTATGATGGATTTAGATGTCAGGTTCAAAGAATGCTTGATGGCGGTGTACAAGCTTTATTAGTTAATGGAACTACTGGTGAAACTGCAACGATTCATATTGATGATGAATTTAAATTATTAGATATTACATTAGAGATGGCAGCGGGAACTGGTGTAAAGGTTATCGCTGGAGCAGGATCAAATGACACCGCAACAGCTTTAAAGAAAGCACATTATGCTAAAGAAAAAGGGGCTGATGCAATTTTAGTTGTAACTCCATATTACAATAAAACAAGTCAGCGTGGTTTGATCAAACATTATACGACAGTTGCTGATGCAGTAGATATTCCAATGATTTTATATAATGTTCCAGGAAGAACGGGAATAAATATTAATGTTGCAACAGTTGTTGAATTAGCTAAACATAAAAATATTGTTGCTATGAAAGATGCAACAGATAATATTGCATATGCAATGGAAGTTTTAGCTAAAACTCAAGGTATGGATTTTGATATGTATTCAGGATGTGATGATAATATCTTGCCATTTATTTGTGCCGGAGGAAAAGGAGTTATTTCAGTATTATCAAATATTTATCCACGCCAAACTGAATTGTTGGCTCAATTAGCATTAAAAGGTGATTTACCTAAAGCTCAAGAATTGGCCTATGCTCTTGAGCCGGTATGTCGCTATTTGTTCATTGATGTTAATCCAATTATGCCTAAAGCTGCATTAGCAAGAATGAATGTATGTAAACCGACATTGAGATTGCCTTTGATTGAAACAACCGAAGAAAATAAAAAATTATTGTTTGATGCGATGGATGCATTTGAAAAGTTGGGGTTTTAAGATGAAAGTATTAGTATATGGATATGGATTAATGGGGAAAAAGATTGCCCATAAAGTAAGAAGTCAAAATGATATGGAATTAATGGGAATTGTAAGTTATGAATTTGATGAAAAAGTTCCTGAAAAAACATATAGTTCATTAAAAGAGTGCGATGAAAAAGCCGATGTCATCATCGACTTTTCTCATCCGAACAATTTAAATGATATTTTAACGTATGCATTAGCGAATCAAACAAAATTAGTAATTGCTACGACAGGTTATAGTCAAGAACAGCTTGATCAAATTAAAGAAGCATCTAAAGAAATTGCTATCTTTCAATCATATAACACATCATTTGGGGTGCAGATGGTTACAAAAATGTTACGACAATTCGCAAAAGAATTTTATGACGCAGGATATGATATTGAGATCCTTGAAAAACATCATAATCAGAAAATTGATGCACCTTCAGGAACTGCTGAATTATTATATGAAGTTATGGCTGAGGAAATTGATGGCGTAGAAGCGTGTTATGATCGCAGCAGTCGTCATGAAAAACGAAAGAAAGAAGAAATTGGGATCCAGTCATTGCGTGGGGGAACAATTTTTGGGGAACACACGATTATGTTTGCGGGAGTAGATGAAATTATTGAAATCAAGCATACGGCTTTATCAAAAGAAGTATTTGTTCAAGGTGCGATTAGTGCTGCTTATGCACTAAATGATAAAGATAATGGTTTATTTACTTTAAAATCATTATATTAATAGGGGGAAAATATGGTCTTACAAACGGAATTTGCACAAATTAAAAATAATAACTTATACATAGATGATGTTAAAGCAACAGAGTTAGCAAAAAAATATGGAACACCTTTATATGTTATGTCTGAAGGACATATTAGACATCAATTTAATAAATTAAAAACGAAAATGATTGAAAAGTATGAAAATACACTACCATTATTTGCATCAAAATCATTTTCTTGTATTGCAATTTATAAAATTGCTAAAGAATATGGTGTTGGAATCGATTGTGTATCAGCGGGTGAGATTTCAGTTGCTTTAAAAAGTGGATTTGATCCTAAAAAGATTTATTTCCATGGAAATAATAAATTACCATCAGAAATAGAATACGCGTTAGAAAACGGGGTAGAAAATTTTGTAATAGATAATTTTTATGAAATAGATTTAGTCCAAGAAATTGCTTCGAGATTAGGTGTCAAAATAAATGGGATTGTCAGAATCACACCGGGGGTTTATGCAGGAGGTCATGACTATATTCGAGTTGGTGCCAAAGATACAAAATTTGGTTTTAGCAGCCATGATAATACATATCTAAAAGCAATCAAAAAGGTAATTGATGCTCCAAATATTAATTTTGATGGAATACATTGTCATGTTGGCAGCCAAATTGAAGATATTCAAGCGTATGTTTTAGCAATGAATAAATTTGTTGAAATTGCTTATGAAATTTATGATATTTTTGGAATTGTAATTAATAAATTAAATGCAGGTGGTGGTTTTGGAATTGCTTATACAGCTGCTGATAACCCATTAGAATTTGAAACAGTAGTTGATACGATCATGGAAATCATTACTAAAGGATTTGATGCTCGGGGATTAAAACGTCCGATGGTCCTAGTTGAGCCTGGTCGTTATTGTGTAGGAAATGCTGGAATCACATTATATACCGTCGGGTCATCTAAATATATTAAAGATATTCGTGATTATATTACAGTTGATGGTGGGATGACTGATAATATTCGTTCTAGCTTATATGCTGCTAAATATGATGCTATTATTGCAAATAAAGCAGAAATGCCGACGGATCACCTAATTACTGTTGCTGGAAAGAACTGTGAATCTGGGGATATTTTAATTAAGGATATTATGTTACAAGACCCAGAGCCCGGAGATATTCTGGCAATGTTTTCAACAGGAGCGTATCATTATTCAATGTCATCAAATTATAATCAATTGCCAAAACCGGCAGTGGTATTTACGTATGAAGGTAAGGATCGTGAAGTGATTCGTCGCCAGACATTTGATGATTTAGTTTATTACGACATTGATTCAAAATATTAATTAAAGCGGCATATGCCGCTTTAAACATAGATGGAGGAATTTATGGAATTAACCTATAAGAATATTAAAGAGATTTCGCAAGAGAGATTAGTTGATTTATTTAAATCGGTAGAGTGGGAGTCAGCGAACTATCCTGCTCAATTAGTACAGGCAATAAAAAACTATGGAAGTGTTTTTAGCGCTTGGGATAATGATAAGTGTGTTGGTCTGGTTGCTTCGATGGACGATAGTATCATGGTTGCTTATGTTCATTATGTTTTAGTCAATCCACAATATCAAAAATATGGAATTGGTAAAAAACTGATGCAAATGATGCTGGAACATTATAAGGACTATCATAAAGTTTGTTTGATTGGTGTAAATACTGCTGTTGGTTTTTATGAACATCTTGGTTTTGAAGTTAATGAAAAAGCAAAACCAATGTTTTATCTGAATAAGAATTATTAATAAAAAATGACTTTTTAAGGAGTCATTTTTATTTAGTCTTATTTTTGGGCAATTACACAAATAGTTTTACTTGTTTTATCATATTTTTGTCCAATGACATCTTTATAAAAATCAAGTTTAGTAAAGCCGGCATTTTTTAAGTCTTTCTCTAATTCTTTCAGGGAAAAAGTATGTTCCCAGATATTATAAGTAGTTATTCTATCTTCGTTAATGACAGTATACTGATTTAAAAATGTATGGACATTATCATAACGATAAAAAGCATTTAAAACTAAGTGCCAGTCATTATGCCAAAAACCATTTTCATTTATTTGCCAATTTTTATGTTCTACCGCTCCATCATATTGTAAAGGAGTAAAGACATCAAATAATAAAGCGCCTTTGGGGGATAATGTGTTATAGATCTTTTGCAAGAGCTTTTTCCTAGTAGCAGGAGGAAGGACACCAAAATCACAATAAATTAAAGTAACTAAATCATAGTGCTGTCTAAAGTTCGATTTGGTATAGTCACTACGAAGGTAAATAATATCAAATCCTTTTTGTTTGGCGGAAGCCTGAGCATAACTGATTGACCGTTTTGATAGATCGATACCAGTAACCTGATAACCATACTGATAGAATAATTCAGCATAAATACCGGGGCCACAACCAAGATCAAGTAAGTTGTTATAATGATGATTAGGTAGTACAGTATTGATCCAGGCAACTGATTTTTTTACAAAGTCAAGTTTACGGGTAGCTGATTCTTGGTTCTCGTTAAGATGAGCTTTTAACATGCCTTTTGAAATATGAGGGTCGTCCCAAATACTTGCTGTACTTTGTTCAAATAATTTAGGTCGCGTATTTAATTGTTTTAATATATCTTTCATCGTGTTTTGTCCTTTCGTATGATCCGGTAACTAGATAAAATAAAAAACTGTGGTTATTTCCACAGTTAAGAGTTTTGACTATTAATGTGGAAATTAAAATAATCATTTGGGCATAACAATAAAACCTGTTTTTGACAGGTAAAAAATTATGCATTTTTGATTATCTAAGTTTTCCACGTTTCACTTATGTTACTGATTATGTAACATCAAGTGCGCCGGACAAAATCATCTCCTTAATAGTTACCGTAATTAAATTATATAGTATTTGTAAAGTAAAAACAATTAATAAAAGCCATAACTGCTATGGCTTTTATTAATTTATAATTTGTCTGTTTTAAGACATAGATAATCAATTTCAGCAGGAGTTAATCTTATTTTTAACGCCTCAGCACATGAATCAAATTCACTTTTATTACGACTGCCAACAATAGCTGCAACATCAAATGGCTGGTCAAGTACATATGCAAGGGCAATATTGATTGAAGGAACCCCTTTGAGTTTTCTTAATTCTTTAGCTCGTTTTAATCGTTCAAAGTTTTCTGGAGTAAAGAAAGCATCTTTAATGTCCTGAGGTGCGTTATCATCGTAAATATCAGCGAAGAAACCGTGTCCTTGAGCGGCCCAGCTAAATAGAGTAACATCTTTATTTTGATGCCATTTAGCAAAATCGTCATCTGCATAGACACAGCCAGGCCAACGTGTTTTCGCGACATGGGCTAAAGAATAAGATGGATTATTTACTGATAATCCTTGGTAGCCCATTTGTTGGCAATATTCTACTGCCGCTTGAACACAATCTAGTTCCCAATTGGATACACCATAAGTAGTAATTAAACCTTCTTGACGATGCTGTTCTAAACGATCCATTATTTCATTGACAGGGACACTAGGATCATCGCGATGAAGTAAGTAAATATCAAAATGATCGCACCCTGTATGAAGTAAACTATAATGAAGATCGTCAGTAATAATATCTGGCTTTACTCGCCAATACTCTGGATGATGGCAGCCTTCAGGGGTAATAATTGGGTGACATGCTTTATCCATAATTACTAATTGATCGCAATTATTACGAGAATCAAACCATTTTTTTAAAACTCGTTCAGATTCACAAGCATGTTCTCCATCTTTGTTTGCCCCATAAAATCTACCTGTGTCGATTACTGTTCCTCCAGCAGCAACATATTGATCCAGCATTGTAAAAATTTCTTCTTCAAAGGCTGGATTAAACCAGGCTGTACCCATAATTAATTTTGAAATCGGTTTGTCTAAACCTTTAATGTTAATATATTCCATTTTTTCATCTCCTAAGCAGTTTTTTTGATTAAATAAGTATTTAAGATAAGACCGATGATTGCAACACCAATAGCAACTAAATAGACATTGTTATAGGCAAGGGGGCCGGCTTCACTGTTAACAAAATTAGCAGCTATCTGAGGTCCAAATAGAGAGCCGATTGAATTAGGAATAATTCATACACTATCATCACAATATATTCCAGATACAATCAGAGGTTATCTCCAGCAATATCCCCAAACAGAGTTTAAAATTCAAACTGATAAAACAGAAAATATTATTAAAGGGCTAAAAGAACATAAATATGATATAGGTTTTTGTGGAAAAATAATTGCTCCAGAATTAGTTTTTATTCCTGTTTTATATCAGGAATTTGTTGCTGTTGTTCCACCAGATCACGAACTTGCAAATAAGCAGGAGATAAGTTTAGAAGAATTAGTAAACTATGATTTAGTAGGCTATCTTGATGATTTAGTAATTGCTCAAACAGTTAAAGAAATTTTTGCAGAACATAAATTGGAGCCCCGCTATATTTCTAAACAGGAAAATGAATTATTGATTGGTGGGATGATCAATCAAGGGTTTGGTGTAGGAATCGCTGCTAATACATCATTTTTAAAAGAATTTGATTTAAAGGTCATTCCTTTAAAATTAAAAAAAGATTACCGTGTAATCTATCTAGTTTATAATAAAGTAGATTATATTTCAGCAGCTGCAGAAAACTTTATCAACTATATTGCAATTAATAAAATAAATTTATAAAAAATTGCTGAAATGCAGTAACTCTTTAATCACTGTTTAATAATTTTGTTGTCTGTAAAGCTCTTGCTAAGATAACATAAATAATAATGCCACCAGCAGTCTGCATAGTTAGACCAGGTAAAGCTCCAAGTGCAGCGGGCCAAGTAAATAAAAAAGTTTCAGCTGCTGTATAAGCTATAATTTGGAAAACGCCACCACCAATTGCACTTATTATTTTACTTGGATACTGTTCCCAAATAATTCCCATGATCCAGGCCATAATGAATTTAATAATTAAAGTTGGTCCGATCCAGATAGCTGCACCACATAGTAAATCGGCTAAAGCACCTCCTAATGCACCAGCAAAGGCACCATCTCTTTTACCTAGAATCAATACACTTAAAAAGATCATACTGTCGCCCATATGAAAGTATCCTCCAGTAGCTGGATTGGGAATTCTAATACTGAATGTTCCAACAAAAATTAGGGCTATCATTAGTGCTGTTTTTGCGAGTTGATTTGTTTTTTCATTAATCATTTCTAATCCCCCTTTAGAATTGATAATATAATAGCAAAATATTGACCATATCTTAATAACCAATAATAAGATATTTTAAAAGGACAGTTTAAATTAATATAGAGAAAAAGTAATCTATGTAGTGACCAACTTTAGGAGGTCACTTTTTATATGAAGTAGAGTAAAGAACTTAAATTAGAATGTATTTAAAAACATAAAAAATGGTGAATGCATAAAAGGACCACCAGGAATTAAACATGAAGTTTTTATAATTAAGTTCTTCGCTGGTCTAGGATATTTGATTCACTTGGAGAAATAGGATTAGAACATGGAAGAACAACCATATCTGTTGAACAAAGAATCGAATTGATTAATAGAGTTTAAAACAAGAGAACAACTCAAAGCTGCAATGAGTGAATATATCGAATATTATAATAACGAGAGAATCAATACAAAAAGAAAAGGATTGAGTCCACTTGCATATAGACAACAATCCTTTCAAGATTTAGCTTTAATTTAATGTGTCCAACTTTTTGGGAATACTACACTAAATCACTTTTTTCTTTGGTTTATTTAATTCCTCATGGATACCTTGCATTTTATAATCCAGATTAGAAATTGTTTTAGCACATTCAATTAGCTCATCACGAACTCCATCAGGAACTTCATTATCAGCTTTATATCGCAAGTGATGTTCTAAACTTGCCCAAAAGTCCATCGCAATCGTTCTAATTTGAATTTCTACAGTAGTTGGCTGAACTTTCTCTGCTAAGAAGATAGGAACTTCAACAACTAGATGTAAACTACGATAACCATTCTCCTTGGGATGTTTAATGTAATCTTTTTTGGCAATAAGTTTAATATCACTTTGTTTTATTAATAAATCAGCAATTTTATAGACATCGCTAACATAATTACAAATAACGCGAACACCAGCAATATCAGTCAAATTAGTTACAATAGAATCTAAAGATACTTCTAGGCCCCGTTTTTCTAGTTTTCCCAATATACTGTTTACAGATTTTAAACGATATTCCATATGATGAATAGGATTATGATCATGTTTTATTTTAAACTCATCATCAAGAATTTCTAATTTTGTTCTTACTTCTTTAATTCCCGCATCATAAAGTTGTTGCAGCGCCATAAATTCTTGTAAAGTGTCAGTTATATCTGTATTAGGAACTAGTGCGGTAAAAGGATCACTGACAATTTCCTTTTGCATAATTCGATTAGTCATAAAATACCCCTTTATTAAATATTTTTTGTATAACTTAATCATAGTTGGTAATAATGAACTTGAGGTGAACTAGATGAAAAAAACAATTGTAGTATTATTAATTATGATGAATATTGTATCAGTAAATGCTTCAAGTAATGACCCAAAATATAAAATAATTGCCAATAGTAATAGTGATAAAGATATTAAGACAATGTATGAAACAAAAGATGACTTAATTAAAGACTATAAAGATTGGATTAAAAGTGTTGATGATGTTGATCAAGCACTAGCTGATCATCAAAAAGATTATCAAGCTAAGTATTATAATGGAGAATATACAATTGTCCTAGGCGCTGGCAAAGGAAAGGAACTTACGGGTACTTTGAAGGCAAGTTATTGTGTAAGTAGTAAAGAAATTAAAAAGAAATCATTTTTTGCAGAATTATTTTCTTAAGATTATCAGTGAAGCGAATTCTTCTAGTTGGTTATATCCAACTTTTGGAACTCACTTTACTGATAGTCTTTTATTATGTCCTAAATATAACTGAAATATGCTATACTATTTAATAGAGTAGTAATGAAAGGAGTCAGAGATGAAAACAGTAAAAGATGCTGAAATCTTTTGTCAATATATAGCCCATGAGTATCTTGGGAAGCGTAATTATAAGTTATTAGAAGATATAATTGATAAAAGGATTACAATCATTGGGACGGGAGCTCACGAGGTTAGTCGCAACATTCAAGAACTTATGACGGCTTTGAATAAAGAAGCAGAACTTTGGGATGGAACTTTTATAATTGAAGATGAATGGTATCAGGGAACTGAATTAGCTGATAACTTATTTGTAGTAATTGGCCAAATTGAGGGCCGACAAAATAGTAACGACCAGTTAGTCTATAGTTTTTCATCACGAGTAACCTTTATTATTGAATATCATGATATGCAGTGGAAGATTATCCATGTTCATCAATCAGTACCGGATTATAGTCAAGGTGATGATGAGTTTTTCCCACAACGGATTGTCGAAGAAAGTAATGCTCAGTTAAAAAAGGAAATTGCTGAAAAGACGAAGGAATTAGAGATGTCCAATCAACAAGTAATCTATAATTTAAGACATGATTATCTTACTGGAATATTAAATCGTCCATCACTTGAAAAAGAAGTTACTGAAGCGATGAGTAATCATCAGTATGGAGTGATCTTAGTATTAGACATAGATTATTTTAAAGAAGTTAATGATAATAATGGTCATCCGTATGGTGATGAGGTTTTGATAAAATTAGCTAATACAATGCAAGAAAGTTTTAAATCAGGAATTTGTGGTCGCATTGGCGGTGATGAATTTATCATTTATCTGGCTTTAGACGATGCTAATTATGATGCAATTGAAAAGACTATTAAAGAATTTAAACAAAATTGGCAGAAGAATATTACAACAATTGATAGAAGCAGCACAATTACTTTAAGTATCGGGGGAGCATATTATCCTAAACATGGTAAAAATTATCAAGAGTTGTGGTCTAATGCCGATAAAGCACTATATTTAAGTAAAAATAATGGTCGAAACAGAATATCTATATATCAACTCTAAACAGTTCTCGAAAGGGAACTGTTTTATGTTTAAAATAAATCGTTTCGTTAATAATTTAAGAGGTCAAACATATAATAAAATTAGAGGTGGAACATGTTAACAAAATTTGATGAACAAGCCCAAAAAGCAATTGTGGTAGGCGAAAGTATTGCTTTTGATTTAGGTCATAATAATGTCGGTAGTGAACATTTACTGCTATCGCTGTTAAAGATAAGTGATTCCAAATTACGGGAATTAGTTAAGAAATATGATGTTGATGATAAAAATATATATGAGGATATAAAAAGGTTGTTTGGGACAAATGATGATCAACCTTTTTATATGGAGTATAGTGATGCTGTAAAAAGTATCTTAGAAGCAGCAATGGAAATCACTAATCAACAAAATAAAAGTAAAGTAACGCTTAATATCCTAACAATTGCTTTATTGCAGAGTGAAGAAAGTGTAGCTCACGAATTATTAAAGAAATATAAAGTTGATTTTGAAGAAATTATCTATCAATTAAATGAAAGTAGTGAATTAGAAACTAAATTAGATCAGATTCAATCACTAGTTAATCTTAATAAGAAAGTAAAACAGGGTGAACATTTAATTGTTGGTAGACAAAAAGAATTAGAAAAATTATGTATGATTTTAAGTAAGAAAGAAAAAAATAATGCGTTGATTATTGGTGAAGCTGGTGTAGGTAAGTCAGCTTTAGTAGAAAAATTAGCGTATTTAATTAATCAAAAACAAGTAAATGAAGGATTAAAAAAGAAAATTATTTATGAATTGAGCTTATCTAGTATTGTTGCAGGAACAAAATATCGTGGTGAATTTGAAGAAAAGCTACGAAAGATTATTGATAAGGTAAAGGAAATGGATAATGTCATCATTTTTATTGATGAGATCCATAATATTATTGGAGCTGGTGGCGCCGAAGGGGCTATTGATGCTGCTAATATTTTAAAACCGTATTTAGCGAGAAAAGATCTAACGATTATTGGTGCAACAACGACAGAAGAATATTTCCAGCATTTTGAAAAGGATCAAGCAATGAATCGACGTTTTAGTGTTATTACACTAAAAGAAAATACTAAAGAAGAAACATTAGAAATTTTACAGAAAACTAAATTATTTTATGAGCAATTTCATCAGATTGAAGTCGATAATGAAGTTTTAACATATTTAGTTGATAATGTTGATCGTTATATCAAAAATCGAACTTTCCCTGATAAAGCCATCGATATTTTTGATTTAGCTTGTGTTAAAGCCCGATTTAAGCAGCAACATATTATTACTAAACAAATTGTTAAAGATGTTATAGAAGAATATACATCAGTTAAGATAAGTGAGGATTATGATTATGATGAAATTAAAGCAAAATTGAATCATCATATTATTGGACAAAGTAAAGCGATTGAACAAATAATCAATCAATTAAAATTAACAAAACAGTCAAAACAACCAAGTGCAGTAATGTTATTTGTTGGAAATAGTGGTGTTGGAAAAAGTGAAAGTGCAAAACAGCTTTCAAAACTTTTGGGGCGTAAATTGATTCGCTTAGATATGAGTGAATATCGTGATAGCAGCAGTGTTCAAAAGATAATTGGAGCAGCCCCGGGATATGTTGGTTATGATAAACCAAGTTTATTACTGGGACAATTACAAACCTATCCTAAAAGTATTATTCTTTTAGATGAAATTGATAAAGCAAGTCAAGATGTTATAAATCTTTTTCTTCAAGTATTTGATGAAGGTTATTTAGAAGATAGTCATAAACGAAAAGTATATTTTAATAATACAATTATTATTATGACGTCAAATAAAGGGACTGCTAAAAATACATTAGGATTTAAAAAGAATAATCATAGTAGTAAAGTTAAGAATTTTTTTAGTGATGAATTATTAAGCCGTATCGATGAAATAATTAATTTTAAGAATTTAACAAAAATGGATTTAAAGAAAATTATTCGTAAAAATTGTCCTCATGAGGTTAAAGAAGAAGATATTGAGTTGATTTTAAAGGAATATGATATGAAACTTCAAGGAAGAGGAATTGTTAAAGCAGCTAATAAATATTTTCAAAATAAAGCGAAGGCCCAAAGTTAATTGAGTCTTCGCTTTTTCCATAAAATAATTAATAGTGTGATGATTGCAATAATCAGTGCGTATTGTTTAACATATTTACTAATTAAGATCCAGTTATTTCCTAAAATAATTCCAAGAACTACTAAAATACTATTCCAAATGATTGTACCAATCAAAGTATAAAATGAGAAACTAAAGAAGTTCATTTTAGTAATTCCGGCAGGCAGAGAAATCAATGATCTAACAATCGGAATCAAGCGACCAATAAGAACAGAGATTTTTCCATATTGTTCAAACCAGTTAAGGGAACGGGATAGATCATGACGTTTAAAATAAAATCGGACTAGAAGCTTTTCGAGTCGTTCTAGATTGATTAAGTAGCCAAACCAATATAGAATCACTGCGCCTAAATAAGAACCAAGCGAAGCAACTGTAATTACGCCTAGAGGTGTTAGGTTTGTGATCGTTGTCATGAAACCGCCAAAAGTTAAAATTATTTCACATGGGATAGGCGGAAATAAATTTTCAATCGCAATTAAAAGAAAGATTGCCTTGTAGCCGTAGGTGTTAATATAAGCGAGAAGGTTTGTGAGCATAAGTGACCTCCTGTTTTGATAATGGGATTACTTTATTAGCCAGATAGATCAATAAGTTATCAAATGGTAATAGAATAATAGTTGAAATGATATTAAAGAAAGTATGCATATAAGCAATTTGCATCATATAATTTGGAGTCAAGGATTCGATGAATGAAACTAGTGGGATAAATTTTGCTAAGATTACAAAAATAATAGTTCCGAGTACATTAATTAAGATATGAATAGCACTTAAACGTTTTGAACTGCGATCGCCATTAAGTGATGCTAAAACTGCGGTTATACAAGTGCCAATATTTTGACCATAAATAACATTGGTAGCCATTGCAAAACTAATTAATCCCTTTTGATAAATAGTTTGCAAGACGCCAACTGATGCAGTTGAGCTTTGAATCAACGCCGTAAAAACTGTTCCAACTAAAATAGCGGTTAAAGGATTGTCTAAATGACCAAACATATTAATAAAATATGGGGATGTTTGTAATGGTGCCAGAGCTACGGCCATACTGTCCATTGCTAAAAAAATCAATCCTAGGGCCATTAAGACACGTCCTAAATAAGCAATTTTATTTTTTAAGAACATTAGTAATAATCCAAGGACACATAAATAGATTGCTGACTGACCTAAATCTAAAGCAATCATGAGTCCAGTTACAGTAGTTCCGATATTAGCACCTAAAATAATCCAAGTTGCTTGATTTAATGAAATTAGATGACTATTAAGGAGACCGATGAGAATAATAGTTGTAGCAGAGGAACTATGAATTATTGCTGTGATGGCTGTTCCGGTGATAACACCTAAATATTTATTTGAAGATAGTTTATATAAAATATTTTCAAGCTTATCGTTTGCTAAGGTATCAAGGCTAGTTGACATTAGATGCATACTATAAAGAAAAACACCGAGACTAGCAATAAAACCAATTATATTTTTAGTAATAAAATCACTCCCTTATTATTACTAATTATATTAATAAATCGATAAATAATGTTTGTTTTCAAGATAATCATTAAATGTTACAATGAGTGAAAGGATGTGATATTGATGAATTATAGTGCGATTATTTTATGTGCTGGAAAAGGAAGCCGGAGTGGACTGGATTATAATAAAATGTTATATCGTTTTGGTAATCAAACTGTGTATCAAATGACGATGAAAACTTTTTTAAATGATCCGCGCTGTAAGCAGCTTGTTGTAGTTACAAAAGCGGATGAGATAACTGATTTAAAACAGTTAGTGACAGATAAGAGAATTGTTTATGTTTATGGAGGTAAAGAGCGTCAAGATAGTGTTTATAATGGCCTGCAGGTAGTTGACCAGGATCATGTATTAATCCATGATGGAGCTAGACCATATATAACGACAGAAAAAATAGATGATTTATTATTATGTTTAAAAGAATATGATGCCTGTTTATTGATGGTACCAGTTAAAGATACGATCAAACTTTGTTGTGATGATACTGTTGAGGTGACTTTGCCGAGGGCAAGATTGATGCAAGCTCAAACTCCGCAAGCCTTTAAAACGAGTTTAATTAAAGTTTGTTATCAACAGGCTCAAGATAGTGGGTTTATTGCTACTGATGATGCCTCATTGGTTGAAGAGTTTAGTACAGCTCCAGTCAAAGTTGTAATAGGCAGTTATGAGAATATTAAAATAACTACTCCTGAGGATCTTTAAATGAAGGAAAGAAATAATAATTTTATTACTCATAAAATCATTATAATCATTGTTTTATTAGGATTGATCATGGGGGCGTTAGTTTATCAGTTGCGCTTAGCAGGGGAAGGCGAAACTACGATAACAGCTAAAGAGTTAAAGGGACAGATAGTTGATATAACACATGAAACAATCAGTTTGCGTGATGATAATAATATTGTTTATACGGTGGATTGTCAAAAGGCCAAAATAAAAGGTGATGAGTTACAGTATGGGAACTTAGTAACTATCAAATATACGGGTAAACTCGAGCAAACAACCGCGATACAAGCAATTGATGTTTTAGGCTTAAATGTTCAAGCGGTTCAAGTTAGAAATGGTGGAACTGGTAATACGGATGCTACGATAGCTTCGCATAAGATTGCAGTAATGGTTGAAAAGATGACGTTAGAGCAGAAAATAGCACAATTATTTTTAGCTCGGTGTCCTGAAAGTCAAGCAGTTGAGTTGTTGTCACAATATCAATTAGGTGGCTATATGTTATATAATCGTGATTTTCATAATCGGACCCGTGAGGAAGTAATTGAAAATATTCAGTCATATCAAAAAGCAGTTACTATCCCGATGTTGATTGCAGTAGATGAAGAGGGCGGAACTGTAGTACGGGTTAGTAATAATTTACGCAGTAACAAATTTCGTTCTCCCCAAGATGTTTTTAAAGCAGGCGGGATGGACGCTATTATTAGTGATGCTACAGAAAAGTCGGAGTTTTTAAAAGAATTTGGAATTAATGTAAATATAGGTCCGGTAGCTGATGTTGCAATGAGTAAAGATGATTTTATCTATCAACGTTCATTTGGAACTGATCCTAATGAAACAGCTGAATTTGTGAAAAATGTCGTAAAGGCAATGAATGATATTAAGATGGGAAGTGTTTTAAAACATTTTCCCGGATATGGGAACGTTGCTGATAATCATACTGCTATATGCCATGATTCACGTGATTATGATTCGCTTGTCAATAATGATTTCTTACCATTTAAAGCTGGAATATCTGCAGGTGCAAATAGTATTTTGATTAGTCACATAGTAGTTGATAGTATTGATGATCAAAATCTAGCATCATTGTCACCTAGAGTGAGTAAGATTTTACGAGATGACTTAAATTATCATGGCGTTATTATTGCTGATGATATTTCAATGGCTAGTGCAAAAGCCTTTGGAAGTGAAGGTGAAGTTGCGCTTAAAGCGATTAAGGCAGGGAATGATTTAATTATGACTTCTAATCCTCAAGAACATATCTCGGCACTTATTACAGCAGCTAAGAATGATGAAATATGTCTCAATTCGTTGGATCGTTCTGTAATGCGAATCTTAACTTGGAAAAGTCAGTTAGGGATACTGTAAAATATGATGATTTAATCAAATAAATCATTGCTTTGTTTTGATTGGTGTGCTATTATAATTGAGCATGTAAAAATATTATATTTACTGCCTGCTTATCCAAAGAGATAAGCCAATAGACCATAGGAGGTATAGAAATGAACAAGTATGAAATTATGTTTATTGTAAAACCTGACGTTGAAGATGACGCTAGAAACGCTTTAATCGAAAGCTTTAAAGGAATTTTAACTGCTAACGGTGGAACTGTTGATAACGTTGACGAATGGGGATTACGCGATTTAGCTTATGAAATCAAAGATTACAAAAAAGGGTACTATGTAGTTGTTGATGCTACTTGTACAGCTGCTGATGTTGCTGAATTTGAACGATTATCAAACATCAATGCATCTATGTTACGTCATTTAACTCTTCGCAAATAGAAGGAGGCGTACTAGATGATTAATAGAGTAGTCCTAGTAGGACGAATGACTAGAGATCCTGAACTTAGAAGAACACCACAAGGTGATGCGGTTACTTCTTTTACTTTAGCGGTAAATCGTAATTTTACAAGCAGAGATGGTCAACAACAAGCAGATTTTATTAATTGTGTTGTGTGGCGTAAACCTGCTGAAAATGTTGAGAGATATTGTTCTAAGGGAAGTTTAGTTGGTGTTGAAGGAAGAATTCAAACACGTAGCTATGACAACACTCAAGGTCAAAAGGTATATGTTGTAGAAGTTATTTGTGATAGTGTGCAATTCTTAGAAACAAGAGCTGCTCGTGAAAGGCAACCACAGCCACAACAACAAATGCAACAACCGTACCAACAACCACAAAATAATGATAATTTCTATGATATGAAAACAGTTGAATTAGAAAAAGAATTTGATAATTCAATTAATACATATGATATCATGGAAGATGATATTCAGTTTTAAAGAAAGGAGTTTTCAAAATGGCATTTAGAAAACAAAGAATGGGTAGAAAAAAAGTTTGCTACTTCACTAAAAACAAAATTACTTACATCGATTACAAAGATGTTGAATTATTAAAAAGATTCGTTTCAGCTAACGGGAAAATTATCCCAAGACGTGTAACTGGTACTAGCGCTAAATATCAAAGAATGTTAGCTACAGCTATCAAACGTGCTCGTCAAATGGCTTTATTACCATACGTTGGTGAATAATTGAAATTTAAACCCTTGATGAATTCAAGGGTTTTTCTTTTTTTCTAAAAGATTTGACATCAAAAAATCTTTTAAATAGAAATAATAGGTGTAAATATAGTGATTTATGGATGAGAAACCATTAAAAATCAATAAAATAAGTGTTATCATACGTTGGTGAATAATTTTGACTAATAAACCTTGATTAAATCAAGGTTTATTTATAGAACAGTTTGATTTAGCAAATCTTAGATATTGTTTAAAGTTATAGTTAACAAATCATATAATTTTATAAAAAGTAATTATATAATGAAAAAGATTATCTTTTTAAAATAATTGAATAAAAATGGCATTTAAGTATAATGAAAAGAAGAGGTGAGTATGATGATTGCAAGTGAGAGGTTTTTAAGAATAGTAAATACAGTTAATGAACGTGGGTTTATTTCAACAAAAGAACTTTCTGAAAACTTAGATGTAACAGAAACAACGATAAGAAGAGATTGTGAAGAACTTGAAAAACAAGGACTGCTGATAAGGGTTCATGGCGGAGCAAAAAGTATTGAGCAAAAAACAATTCTTTCAAATAAAGATGAAAAACAAATGAGCGAAAGAATTACTAATAATAAAGAGAAAGATTTAGTATGTAAAAAAGCAGCATCATTTATCAGGGATGGAGATTGTATATTTTTAGATGGTGGAACAAGTATTGTACCGATGCTAAAATATATAAAAGGAAAAAATGTTAAAATAGTAACACATAGTACCTTGATTGCAAATGGATTTAATGATTTTGAATCTGAATTATTTATGATTGGTGGTAAATATATTCCAGAATACAATATGTCAGTTGGTCCAATTACTTTAAGTGACTTAGAAAAGTTTAATTTTGATTATGCTTTCTTAAGTTGTGCCGGGATAGATATAGATAGAAAATTAGTCTATACAGCTGAAATGGATACAATGGCAGTAAAACAAAAAGCAATGGACTTAGCAGTAAAGAAGTATTTATTAATTGATTCATCAAAGTTAAGTGTTAAAGGTTTTTGTAGCTTTATTAGCAGTGATGATTTTGATGCAGTTATCTGTAATAAGGATGCTCATATGAATATTGATGATATTCCAGTAAATTATATTTTAACAAATGAAGATTAAATAAAGACATATTGAACTAGTTTGTTTGATATGTTTTTTTATACAAAAAAACAAAAACGAACAAAAATAAACAAATATATGTTTACAAATGTTTGTTTATGTGTTATTTTTTAATTAAGGAGGAAAGATAACGAACAAAAACAAACAAAAATAAATAGTTATCTATTAGAAAAATGAAAAAAATAACAAAAAAGGCAAATGAAATGAATTTAAAGGAGTTAGCATCTTATATTGACTATTCAGTTTTAAAACCAGAATTTACTGAACAGGAAATTATCGATCTAACAAAAGATGGAGTAAAGTTAAATTGTGCAACTATTTGCATTAATCCTGGTTATATGGATTTATGTGAGCCTTATGTTAAAGGAACAGACACAATGCTATGTCCAGTATGTGATTTTCCATTTGGAACAAGCTCAACAGAATCCAAAGTTAAACAAATTGAAATTGTGGCTAAATACGATTCGGTTAAAGAAATTGATATAGTCGCTAACTTTGGAATGATCAAAAGTGGAAAGTGGGAAGAAGTTTTAGCGGATATTAAAGCCTGTACCGAAGCGGCCCATAAATATGGAAGAGAAATTAAAGTTATTTTTGAGACTGATGCTTTAAATGAGTTACAAATAAGAAAAATGTGTCATATTTGTATAGAAGCGGGTGCTGATTTTGTTAAAACGAGTACTGGATTTTTAACGGGACATGAAGCTCATGGAGCGAGTTTGGAAATAATCAAAGTAATGATGGAAGAATGTGGTGATAAAATTAAGATTAAAGGAAGTGGATGTATTCGAACAAGAGAACATTTTTTACAATTGATTGATATGGGAATTGATCGTATGGGAGTTGGATATAGATCAGTATCTGTTGTGTTAGGGTTAGACTAGCTAATCAAAAGTGTTTACAAAAGCTAAGAAGAGAAGGGGGCGGTGTAAACGATGTTAAATAAAAAGGCTAATGAAGCTAGAAAAAGTATTATTAAAATGATATATGAAGCTAAATCTGGACATCCAGGTGGATCTTTATCTTGTATTGATATTTTAATGTACTTGTACCAAAAGGAATTAAAGCTAACTAAAGATAATATTAATTCTAATGAAAGAAATAAGCTGGTACTATCTAAAGGTCATGGGGCACCAGCTTTATATGCTGTATTAAAAGAAATGAAAGTGTTAGATGAAAAAGAGTTAATGACTTTTAGAAAAATTAATTCTTCTTTACAGGGGCATCCAAATATGAATGATACGAAAGGTGTAGATATGTCAACGGGATCATTAGGGCAGGGGATAAGTGCAGCTGTTGGAATCACTTTGGCAAATAAGTACAAAAATAATAATTATTATACTTATGTAATTTGTGGTGATGGAGAATTTGAGGAGGGACAAGTATATGAGGCTCTAATGGCAGCAAGTCATTATCAACTTAGTCATTTTATTCTTTTTCTTGACTATAATGGATTACAAATTGATGGAAAAATAGTCGATGTTATTGGGCCACAACCTTTCTTGGAAAAGTTCTTAGCTTTTGGTTTTGAAGTTATCAATATAAATGGTCATGATTTTGATGAAATTGAAGCAGCTGTGGAGATGGCAAAAAATAGTCAAAAACCTACTGCAATCATTGCTCATACAGTAAAAGGAAAAGGAATTTCATTTATGGAAAATGAGATTGAATGGCATGGAAAGGCTCCAAATCGTAAAGAAATGGAACAAGCTCTGAGGGAGTTAGGAGGTCATTAGGATGAAGATTGCAACAAGAGAGGCCTTTGGAGAAGCACTAAAAGAGCTAGTGATAAAAAATAACGATGTTATTGTTTTGGATGCGGATTTATCGCCCGCAACAAAAACATGTTATGCTAAGGAAGCAAGACCACAGCAATTTTATAGCACAGGAATTGCTGAAGCAAATATGGTCGGAATAGGTGCAGGTTTGGCGGTTCAGGGGTTAAAGCCTTTTGTAAGTTCATTTGCCATGTTTTTAGCAGGGCGTGCTTTTGAACAAATTAGAAATTCTATTGCTTACCCACATTTAAATGTAAAACTTTGTGCAACTCATGCCGGCTTGACTGTTGGCGAAGATGGAGCAACTCATCAATGTAATGAAGATATTGCTTTAATGCGAGTTTTGCCGGGCATGGTAGTTTTGCAACCGTGTGACGCAAATGAAACAAAAGCTATGATGCAGTTTATGGTTGACTATGATGGTCCTATATATTTAAGAACGAGCAGATATGCAGTGGATAATATTTTGGACTCTAATTATAAATTTCTTTTAGGCGAAATCGTTCCAATTGTTAAAGGTTGTAAAATTGCTTTTTTAGCGACTGGTATTATGGTAAATGAGGCTAGGAAAGCTATTGAAATTTTAGCTAAAAATAATATATACCCGTCATTATACAATGTGTCCTCACTTAAACCAATAAATACGATGCAACTAAATTCAATTATAAATAGTTATGATCTTATCTTTACATTGGAAGAACACAATATTATAGGTGGTTTGTATAGTTTAGTTTGTGAGAAGTTGGATAAGCCTAAAAAGATATATCCAATTGCTGTCCAAGATACATTTGGTGAAAGTGGAACACCAGAGGAATTAATGAGTAAATATAAGATTGATGCAGATTACCTAGTAAAGTCTGTATTAGAAACAGTGGAGGAATAAAAATGACAAAGTTTAAAGATGATTTTTTATGGGGTGGTAGTTTAGCAGCTAATCAATGCGAAGGTGCTTTTGATGCAGATGGAAGAGGTCTAGATTTAATGGATGTAATTCCGGGCGGATTAGAAGCAAGGCAGGCAGCATATGCTTCACCACTTGATTATATGAATGAAAATATTGAGTATTGTCCAAATAGAATTGCAATCGATTTTTACCATCGTTACAAAGAGGATATTGCTTTGTTTGGAGAGATGGGTTTCAAATGTTTACGTTTGTCAGTTAACTGGACGCGTTTATTTCCGTATGGAGATGAAGAACAACCAAATGAAAAAGGCCTAACATACTATGATAGTTTAATAGATGAATTACTTAAACATGGAATTCAACCTTTAATAACACTTAATCATTTTAATGTACCGTTGTATTTAGCAAAGCATTATGGTGGCTGGGCTAATCGAAAAATGATCGATTTCTACTGCCGACTAGTCCGTCTGTTAATGACCCGTTATAAAGGAAAGGTAACAAAATGGTTAACTTTTTGTGAAATTAATGTTGGTTTATTTCAGCCCTATTCAACCCTAGGTTTATTATATAGAAAAGGTGATAATATTGAACAAATTAAGTATCAGGCAATGCATCATCAGTTACTCGCTTCAGCATTAGCAACAAAAATAGGACATGAGATTGATAAAAATAATCAAGTTGGATGTATGATTGCAGGTGGGGTAGTCTATCCGTATACTTGTCACCCATCAGATGTATTAAAAGCTTTTGAGGAAAATAATAAGGAACTAATGTTGACAGATGTTCAAGTTTTTGGAGAATATCCATATCATATGAAAGCTAAAATGAAAAAAGAAGGAATCACTATACATATGGAAAAAGATGATGAGGAGATTCTAAAAAATAATACAGTTGACTTTGTTGCTTTCAGTTATTATGCAAGTAAAGTAGTAACGACAGATCACAGATTAAAGATCAATAACTATGGCAAGTTACAAAATCCTTATTGTGATGCATCACAATGGGGATGGATCATTGATCCTCAAGGAATAAGAATTACATTGAATTTCTTACAAGAAAGATTTCATAAACCATTATTTATTGTTGAAAATGGTTTAGGAGCACCTGATGTTGTAGAAACAGATGGCTCAATTAAAGATGATTATAGAATAGAATATTTAAAAGCACATATTGAACAAGTAAAACTAGCACTAGATGATGGAATTGATTTGATGGGTTACTTAACCTGGGGCCCAATAGATGTAATTTCAGCAACTGAAGGTCAAATGACAAAACGTTATGGGTTTATATATGTTGATCGAGATGATGAAGGAAAGGGAACATTAAAAAGATCAAAGAAAAAATCATTTAACTGGTATAAAAAAGTTATTCAATCAAATGGTGAGGAATTAGAAAATATTTAAAGAAGATAAGGGGATGAAGATCATGTCGAGAAAATGTATAATCGGACAATCTGGTGGGCCGACAGTAGTTATTAATGCAACATTAGCCGGGGTCATTCAAGGAGCTTTGAAAGCAGATTATGAGAAAATATATGGAATGATTAATGGAATAGATGGATTGCTAGATGAAAAGATGGTTGATTTAAGTAGTTTTAAAGATCAGAAGAATTTGTTTAAGTTGATTCATACACCAGCAATGTATTTAGGCTCATGTAGATATAAGATTTTCGAAAAGGATCAATCAATTAAGCAAAGAATAATTACAATATTAAATAAGTATGAAATTACTGACTTCTTTTATATTGGTGGTAATGATTCAATGGATACTATTGAAAAATTAAGTACTTATGCAAAAATATGTAATTGCCCAATCAACTTTATTGGTATTCCTAAAACAATTGACAATGATCTTATGAATATTGATTATACACCAGGATACCCTTCTGCCTGTCATTATGTTGCTACCTCATTATGTGAAATTGCTTTTGACAGTGTTATATATCCAATAAAATCAGTAACGATCGTAGAAATTATGGGGCGAGATGCTGGCTGGTTAACAGCTTCAGCACAACTTGTTAATGAAGTCTATCCTGATTCTATCGATTTAATTTATATGCCGGAAAACATTTTTGATGAAAATGACTTTCTTGAACAGATCAAAGATAAATTAAAAAAGAAGGATCACTGTATTATTGCTGTATCTGAAGGTATTCGAGATCAATATGGAATGTGTGTATCACTAGATAGTGGGATTCAAAAAGATGCATTTGGTCATTTATCAAATAATGGCTGTTCAAATTATCTAAAAAAACTTATCGGTGACCATCTTGGCTGTAAAGTACGGGCCATTCAGTTAAGTACCCTTCAGCGTTGTGCAGCACATTTAGCCAGTTACATAGACATAGAAAATGCTTTACGTATTGGTAGTTATGCAATAAATTGTGCGTTGGATAAACGAACGGGGATTATGGTCACAATTTCAAAAAATAGAAATGAATTTTTATTAAGTCACGTTGATATTCATAAAGTAGCAAATCATGTTAAACCATTTCCATTAGAATGGATTGATGAAAAGAATAAGAAGATTAAAAAAGAATATATTGATTATGTGGTTCCTTTAATATATAAAAGTGGACAAATTGAGCTTCCTCAATATTTGCAATTAAATGAAAGATAGTCAGGCTTTTAATCTTCTTAATCAGTTTTTAGCGATAAATACATATGATGAAAAGAAAAAGTATGATTTGATTTTAGTATTAGGAAATGCTATTGCTGAAACTGGATTAATAGCTTATCAACTATACAAAACAGGGCATGCTTATCACTTCATGATTGCTGGAGGAAAAGGTCATACTACAGATATTTTAATCAATACGATTAAAGAGAAGTATGATATTAAAGATATTACTAAAAGAAGTGAAGCAGAATTATTTAAGTATCTTATTGAAGAAAATTATGGGGTAGACAATACTATTTTATTAGAAAAAGAATCTACTAATTGTGGGGAAAATATTCAGTTTGCTTTCAAACTTCTCAAAAAAGAAGACATTATAGTAAAAAATATTTTATTGGTTCATGATCCTCTTATGCAAAGGCGAATCGATGCAACTGCAAGACATTATGCTCCACATATAAATTTTGATAATTATAGATGTTTTTTGCCAGTTGTTGAGAATATTGGATTTGAACTTAAAAATAATATTTGGGGCTTATGGTCAAAAGAACGATATATTTCACTTTTATTAGGAGAAATGAAGAGAGTCATCGATGATAAAGATGGCTATGGACCAAATGGTAAGCAGTATATTGAACATGTTGAAGTTCCTCAAAAGATACTGGCGGCATATAGATATATCTTTTTTCGATATGGTAAATATCAAAGGAAATAAAAACTTTATCAATAATATTTAGACTTTTGGTGAAACAAAAGTCTTTTTTATGATTTCTTAATTTTGGAAATGAATTGATAAACGGTGTAAACAATATTATTGTGTAAATATAAATTAAAAGGAGGAAAGAAGATATGAAAAAGGCAGCAGTTATTGTAGCTCCAGGGTTTGAAGAAGGGGAGACGTTATCTATTATAGATATTATTCGTCGTGCTAATTTTCAATGCGATATGATCGGTCTTGAAAAGGATGTTGCAGGAGCACATGATATTATTGTGAAATGTGACAGCGTACTAAATGATGAGGTAATTGATTATGATATGATTATTTTACCAGGAGGGTATCCCGGTGCTGCTAACTTAAGAGATAATACAAGGTTAATTGAAATTTTAAATATAATGGCACAAAAAAACAAGTATATTTGTGCCATATGTGCAGCTCCGATTGTTTTAGAAAAGGCGGGATTACTAAAAGGAAAAAACTATACTGCTTATGTGGGATACGAGCAAAAAATAAAACAAGGAAATTACTTACATGATAAAGTGGTGATTGATGGGAAAATTGTAACAAGTCGCGGTCCAGCAACAGTTTATGCATTTGCATATAAGCTGGTAGATTTATTGGGTGGCAATTCACTAGCTCTCAAAAAAAGAATGGTCTATTTTAATGCTTTTGATGTTAAGGAGGATGAATAGTATGAGAAAAGCTGCAGTATTGGTAGTAGATGGATACGAAGAAAGTGAAACAGTGACGATTGTAGACTTGTTAAGAAGAGCCGGAATTGAGTGTCATACATTTGGTTTTGCTGAACAGTACGTTAGGGGGATGCAGGGGATGATGATAAAAGTAGATAAGATTTTTAGCGATGAGATCAAAAATTATGATATGCTGGTTTTACCTGGCGGAAGACCAGGGGGTGTGAATTTAGGAGCAAATCCACTGGTTATTGAAATGGTTCAATACTATAATGAAAATGGAAAGTATTTAGCAGCAATATGTTCTGGAACAATTGTTTTATCAAAGGCAAGAGTTATCGACGGTAAAAATGTGACTGGCTATACTGGATATGCCGATAAATTAGTAGGTGGAGAATTTGTTGATAAGGTTATTGTTTTTGATCAGAATATTATAACAAGCCAAGGGCCAGCAACATCATATCCATTTGCATTTAAGATTATCGAAGTGTTAGGTCAAGATGTTAGTGAAATGAAGGAAAGACTATTATATAACTTTGCTGGTGGAAGATAAGTGAAAGTGAGTGATAATAATGATCTATGATAAATTACCGATAGTTTTTTTAAGTACGCTTGTCAGCGAAAAAAATGGCTCAACTAATAGCCAGATAGCAGCATATATTTTGAATCACCTTGAGGAAGTTCAAAATCTTGGAATCAAGGAAATTGCTAAGGAATGCAATGTTGCGGTAAGCTCAATTTCCCGTTTTTGTAAAGAAGTAGGTTTAAGGGACTTTGCTGAATTAAAAGAACTGTTGTTGTCAACAGATTTATCTTTTGAAGATCATTCACACGCAACTTCGAAACAAGCAAGACTGCATGATTATAGTCATAAAGTAAGAGAAAGTATTATCATGGTTGAAAAATCAATTGATATGGATGCAGTAATTGATTTATGTAAGGATATCAATGAATATCAAAAGGTAGCCATTTTTGGTTTGTTAAAAGCTGGAGCAGTAGCTTTTAATTTGCAAGGTGACTTATTAATGCTGAATAAACAGGTATATACTAATATCTCCTATTCTCAACAAATTCAATATATTGTTGCGGCTGATGAAGATGATTTGATTATAATTTTTTCGTATACAGGTGCATATTTTGATTATCAAGATTTAAGAGCTTTGAAAAAAAGATTAACAGCACCTAAAATATGGATGATATCGAGTGATGACAGAGAGTATCCTGAATGTATTGATCGAACAATTTTATTTAAATCGTTACAAGATCAAAACAGTCATCCTTATCAATTACAATTTATTGCCGGACTAATTGCTCAAGAATATTCACGTTTGCATCAGCTTAAATAATAGGAAAGAATGACTTTTGTTAAAAGTCATTCTTTTTCATTTTGTTCATTTTCTTGAATAATTAAATTAGTAATTTCTCGTGATTCCGTATTTTTAGCGAGTTCAGTTTTAAAAGTATAATGCTGATCATAGGCTGTTGTAAAAAAGCAAGAATATAATACATCTAAAATAAGTGAGATGGATTCTAGTGAAGAATAAGCACCAATTTTTGAATATGATTTTTCTCTTGTTGTAACCCGTAAAACAATATCAGCTAATCGAGTTAAACTATTTTCACCAATACTTGTTATTGCGATAATAGGGACATTCTTTTTCTTTAAAATATTAGCAATTTTAATAATTTCACCAGATTCTCCAGAATATGAAAGACAAATTCCTAAATCATTAGAATTGGCCATCATTGCTTCTTGATAGATATTGCTATTTAACACAAAAACTTCAGCATTTTTACCGATGTGGCGTAATTTAAAAACAAATTCTTCAGCTGGAAATGATAAATTAGAAACACCAAAAACTTTAACAGTATTACTTTTTTGTAATGCTCTCACTGCTTTTTGCAGTGTATCGTGATGAATTAATGAAAGGGTATCATTAAGACTTTCAGTTTTTAACTGTGTTATTTTGTTAGCGATATTCATAATTGAATCTGTTTTTAAAAAAGGTTGATTGGCATCTATATTTAAATGACTTTTGTGCAAATATTGAACTTCTTCTAAAAAGGCGTTTTTAAAATTATTATAACCACTGAATCCTAATTTTTTAGAAATTCTAACCAATAGCGATGGTGAAGTATATGTTTCACCAGCAATCATCGTTGTCGAATAATCTTTTATTCACTCTTGTTTTGTTAAGATAAAATCAATAACTATTTCTTCACTTGGAGAAAATTTTGTGTTTTTCATTTTTTCTTGTAATAGCATTGCTCGCCCTCCTGGTATTATCGTTTCTATTATATTCTATCATAACAAATATGATAAGCAATGGATTAAGCAAAGCGGGTTGTAAAAGGCTTTTACAAATGATACTTGTATTTATAAAGATAAATGAGAAAGCTTTTCTAAAAGGATAAAACTAGCTTTAATGTCATCTTTGTTTGAATTAAGATAGGTTTATCAAAAGGAGGAAGATTTATGAAAGTAGTTGTTATTGGGGCATGTGGACATATCGGTTCATATTTAGTGCCTAAATTAGTGAAGGGAGGGTTTAAAGTTGTAGCAATTAGTCGGGGTAAAAGTAAGCCATACATAAATGATCCTGCTTGGAAGATGGTAGAACAAGTAGTTTTAGATCGTAATAAAGATGAAGACTTTGCTTATAAAGTTGCTAAAATGAATGCTGATATTGTTGTAGACTTAATCAACTTTAATATCGAAGATACGAAAAAAATGGTTACAGCATTGAAGGAAATTAAGATATCTCATTATTTATATTGTTCATCGATTTGGGCTCATGGTCGAGCAGAATTTTTACCAGCTGATCCAAATAGTTTAAAAGAGCCTTTGGATGATTATGGAGTTGATAAATATCAAAGTGAGTTGTATTTAAAAGAACAGTATCGCAAAAATGGTTTTCCAGCAACGATAATTATGCCAGGTCAAATTTCTGGACCAGGCTGGACAATTATTAATCCTCTTGGGAATACAGACTTTTCAGTATTTCAAAAAATTGCAAATGGGCAGGAAATCTATTTACCAAATTTAGGTATGGAAACTTTACATCATGTCCATGGTGATGATGTTGCGCAAATGTTTTATCAGGCAATCACTCATAGAAATCAAGCATTAGGAGAGAGTTTTCATGCGGTTGAAAGAGAATCAATGACTTTATATGGGTATGCTAAAGCAATGTACCGTTATTTTAATCAAGAGCCTAAAATTAAATTTTTGTCATGGGAAAAATGGTGTAAATATGTTAATGATGATGAATTAATAGATCATACTTATTATCATATTGCAAGAAGTGGGGAATATAGTATTGAAAATGCACAAAAATTGTTAGAATATTCACCTAAATATACAACCTTAGAAACAGTGGAACAAGCAGTAGCCAGCTATATTGAAAGAGGGATTATTACCTTATAATTAAGAATAAATATAAATAAAAAGAGCATAATGATTTTATAGAATAAAAGGAGCGTACAAATAATGATTGAACCAGATACTATAAAATTATTACGAGAATGTGATGCAGGGATTAAGATGGGTGCAGCTTCAATCGATGATGTTTTAGATTATGCACATGATGAAACGTTAAGACAGCATTTAATTGACTGCAAAAGAGAACATGAGCAGTTAAAAGAAGAGATTCAAACTCTTTTAGATAAGTTTCATGATGAAGGCAAAGAACCTAATCCAATGGCTAAAGGCATGTCTTGGGTCAAGACAAATGCTAAATTGGTTATGCATGAATCTGATCAAACGATTGCCGATCTAATAACTGATGGATGCAATATGGGAGTAAAATCTCTTAATAAATATCTTAATCAATATGAAGCAGCTGATGAAAAAACGAAAGATATTACAAAAAGATTAATTAATCTTGAGGAAAAATTAGTAATTGATATTCGGCAGTTTTTATAAATAGCAAAAAGCCTTTTACATATAGTAAATGGCTTTTTTTATTGTTGAACTTAATTTAAAAGATAGATCGAAAGATTTAAATAACCAGCAAAAGTTACCCAAATAAGATATGGGAGCATTAGATAGCCAGCTAATTTATTTGTTTTGTAAAATAGGATTGCTGTTATTAAGATAAGCAGCCATAAAATTATTAGCCAAATAAAGGCAAGTAAGTACAACCTAAGATTAAAGAAGATAATAGGCCAAATAAAATTGAAAAAAAGCTGAATCTTATAAATGAAAAGAGTTACATGCTGAGAAGACTCTGTAGTCAAGACTAGATAGGATGCTATTCCCATTAAAATATATAGAACAGTCCAAACGATTGGAAATAGCCATCCCGGTGGTGATAGCACTGGCTTTTGAATTGTTTCAAATGTGGTCATAGCATCGTGTGTAAGAAATGCTGAAAGAGTACCTACAAAAAGGGGAATAATAATACATATAATTAATTTCTGCCATTGAATTTTTATAAAATCACCTCATCAAAAATATATGAAAAAAATAAAATTATATGCTTGTTGATAAAATTTAGGGTATAATATCCTGAGAAAAAGAGTTTTAGAGAAAAGGTGATTGTAGATTACTGAGGTTGTGGTAAAATAATTATGTGATGAGCTAGATATAAGGAGGAATAATCATGGCATTATTTGATGATCTAAGTAAAAAAGCAGCAAAACTGACAGAAAAAACAATTGAAAAATCATCTGAATTAGCGGATGTCGCGAAAACGAGAGTGAGTATAAAAAGTGCTCAGGCTGATTTAGATGAGAAGTTTATTGAATTAGGCAAACTGTATTATGAAATTATTAGTAATGATAATATTTTTGATGAAAAGACAGCAGCAATCGTTCAGGAAATTGACAGTATTAATACACGAATAAAAGAATTAGAAGCAAATTTGGATAAATAAAACCTGTTGAGGATCATACTTCAACAGGTTTTTCATATTCTTTTTCAATATCATGCCAAAATTCAGCGTTTTTAATTCCTAAATTATCAGGGTGGAAAATTGGATCTTTTCCTTCCTTTTTTTGAATACTATAGTCTTTTAAACATTTAAAAGCAATTTTACCTAACAATAAAATTACGACAATATTCATGATTGCCATAAAGCCCATCAAAACATCAGCTAGATCCCAAATAGTATTAAAACTAGCTTGGGCACCAAAGAAAATTATAATTACAGTAATAATTCTAAAAATAAATAAAGCTTTTTTGTTGTCAATAATAAATTTAAAATTACTTTCAGCATAGCAATAGTTTCCAATCAAAGAAGAAAAAGCAAATAAGAAAATAGAAATTGTTATAAAATGAATACCAAATTCACCTACTTCAGCAAAAATAGCTTGTTGAACATACGGCATTCCTGTTAATCCAGATTCTGTCCCATAATTTAGTAACATAAAAGCAGTAGTGGAACAAATTAACATAGTATCAATAAAAACAGAGATGGTTTGTACTAAACCTTGTTTTACAGGATGAGAAACATCTGCGGTTGCTCCAGCGTTCGGTGCGGATCCCATTCCAGCTTCGTTAGAAAAAAGCCCACGTTTGATTCCATGCATTACACAAGAGCCGGCAAATCCTCCTGCAATCGCTTTAAAATCAAATGCTTGATTAAAAATATCACTAAATATTTCTGGTAGCTGATTAAGATTGCTAAAGGTTATGTATAAACCAAGTAATATATATAAAATAGCCATGACTGGTACAACTTTGGAGCTAATGATCCCGATTCGATGGACTCCGCCAAAAATAACCGCAGCAGTAGCTAAAGCTAAAACTGCACCAATAACAAAGGCAACTAATTCATTGTTTGAAAAATAATATTCGACGGCACTACTAACATTATATGCTTGCAATGGATTAAAGCCAAAAATAAAGCAAGCAATCAACAGACACGAAAAAATAATTCCTAACCAGCGTTTTCCGATAGCTTTTTCAATATAATAAGCTGGTCCTCCACGAAATGAGTCGCCGTCTTTTTCTTTATAGACTTGGGCTAAGGTTGATTCAATAAAAGCACTGGCTCCACCAATCAGAGCAATTATCCACATCCAAAAAATAGAACCAGCTCCACCAGCAGCCAAAGCTGTAGCAACACCAGCAATATTACCAGTTCCTACTCGTGATGCAGTTGAAATCATTAGTGCTTGAAAAGATGAAACACCATCATCATGATGTGATTTTTCCTTAAGAAGTCGAATTCCTTCTGGTAACATTCTAAATTGAACAAATTTAGTTCGAATTGTAAAATACACCCCGGTTGCAACAAGCAGAGCAATTAAAATATTGCTATATAAAAATTCATTGATTAATCCAAGTAATTCTTGAATTGATATCACGCATTCACTTCCTTTCATTAATTAATCTTGATTATAAAGCGCAAAAATGCATTATAATCATACTTTTGTATGTTACCATGTTTGATTTCTACTGTAAATAAGAATGCACAAAAAGTGTATCCATTAGGATACACTTTTAGACAAATTATTGATGATACTTATCCTCAAATTCTTGTAAAGGAATTGGTTTAGAATAATAAAACCCTTGAATAATATTGCAGCCTAAACAAACCAACAGTTCTATTTGTTTTTCAGTTTCAACTCCTTCAGCGACACAGGCAACATTAATTTTTTTACACATTTCAATTATATGATGTAAGATAGTTTGACATTTATCGTTATTTACTAATGTGTCGATCATTGATTTATCAATTTTTAATTCATCAAAATTTAAAGTTGATAATAATGACATATTTGCATATTTAGCACCGAAGTCATCTAGTGAAATATTAAAACCGAGATCTTTAATGCGCTTAGAAATCGTAGCAATGATACTACGATCGATATTTCCAATGCTTTCAGTAATTTCAAGAGTTATGAAATTGTTAGGAATATTATACTTATTTTTAATTCGTTTTAAGGAATTAGTAAAGTCAGATTCTAGAAGGGTAAGGCGAGAAATATTGACAGAAATAGGAATTAATTCTTTTCCTTCTTTTTGCCAACGCTCAAGAATTTCACAAATTTGTTCAAACATATAAAAATCTAAGTAACGAGTCATTCGTTCTTTTTCTAATGTGGGAATAAATTTATTTGGCATGATTAAGCCGTGACCGGGATATTCAAGTCGGACCAAAGCTTCGGCCGAAACAACTTTGTTTTGATCAATATCAAATTTTGGCTGTAAGTAAACAACAAATTGTTTTGCTTTAAAACATTTGAGAAGATTTTCAAGTTTTTTAGGTGAATAGTGTTTTTTATATGTATCAGCTCGTTCATAGTATATTTGTTTGTTGATCATCATTAATTCTTCGGCTTGGTGAATCAAATCATTAATATCCATGTTATCTTCACTCCATGTGTATCCAAGTGAGACACCATTTGGAGTTGAACCGAGTAAAGTATCTTCCATCTGCTTAGTAGCTTCAATAAATTGTTTATACTCAAGATTGTTTACAATAATGATGAATTCATCACCACTTAATCTAAAGATTTTTTCGCTTGGGAAATATGAATTCATAATACTAGAAATAATCGTAATTATTTTATCACCATGGTAATGTCCAAAATCGCGATTAATTTCTTTCAAGCCGTTGATATCTGCAAGAATGACTCCTTGAGAGTAAACAGCACTATTTTCATAACTCAAAAATTGAGTAAAACTATTACGATTAAGTAAGCCGCTTAAGTTATCGTGATAAAGATTGTACTGTGTTTTTTCATATAATCGACGTTTCTTTATCTCGTTGACGATAGAAAAATTGATAGAATCAAGTAATGCAATTGTATTTTGGTTAATTGAAGGATTGTCAACACCAATATAGCCTGCAAAAATGCCAGTTTCCTCATAGGGAATTGTCACTAAAGAATGGGCTTCACGACTAATAAAGTGTGCATATTCTCGAGGATGCTCTTTTTTGATGGCTTCACAATCATTGATAATTAGATTATTATGATGTTCAAAAGCTTCATAAATATAAGGAATTTCATTTAAATCAATCCGCTGTAGTTGGTCACGATAGTGAGGATAGTTTTCTCGGCACCATTCATAAGTGTTTGAACCAATTTTTGTATTTAGGTCAATTTCAACGATATATGCTCTTGTTGCTTGGTAAAAATTGCCAATGATCTCTAAAACGTTGTTAATAGCTTCTTCAAGAGTGTCCGGAATTGTCAAGGCTTGAAGACAATCTAAAATCGTTTTTTCAATTGCAAATTCAGTAGGAACACGTTGAAGATTGAAGTTATGAGTATCAGAAACATCAACAGCAATTTCCATTCGCACAGGTGTTCCTTCCCATAATACTAATTTATCTTTAACAATATAGTCTTTATTTAGATGCTGATTGCTAAACTCCCAAATATAAAATTCATTAAGATTTAATTTAGCATTAGTACAAAATGGGCAGGGGCTAGTTCGACCTTGTAGAGCTTCGTAACATTTAATATGATTATATTCTCCCGCTTCAATTCCGGTGATTTCACGTCCCTTTCGATTTAAGTATAGTAATTCATAAGTATCTAGGCTGCTAACATAAACAATTTCATCAAGTTCATCAATTAGCCAGCCTTTACTAATATAATTAGTTACAGGAGTTATATCCTGATAGCTATCATTAAAAGCAAAATATTGCGATTTGCCCAGTTTTTTTGCTCGATAGAGAGCAGAATCGGTTTGTTCAAACAATTCGTGTAATGTTTTACCGTCATCAGGGCTAAAAGTAATACCAATTGAACTGCTGATCGTATACTCTTGATAATTTGATGAGTAATAAAGATGAAGTTCTTCAAGAATGATACTAGCTTTATGGTAAACATATTTCTTGGAGGGAATATCTTTAATGAAAATAATGAATTCATCGCCGCCATAACGCCCAATAATTGCTTTGTTATTAAAAATATTTGTTAGCTTATGAGCAATCTCACATAAAACGGTATCCCCAAAACTATGACCAAGATTATCGTTGATATTTTTAAAGTTATCAATATCAATCAATAATAAAGCACTACTAGACTCTCTTTTTTTATTTAAATATTCATTAACAATTTGACCAAAAGCGGTTCGATTGTATAGTTTAGTGAGCGGATCGGATTGAGATTGGCGCAATAATTCTAATTCATGTATTTTCTTATCATTAATATCTTTTACATAGACAAAGCCAAATAATTTATTTGTTTCACCAACGTGTAAGAGATGAATCGTTGTACTGACCCAGCCTTGTTTTTGAGTTGCATTGAGCGAACGATATTCACAATATACTTCCGTAATCCCCTGTTCAAATAATTTCTTTAAACGGTGAGGATGTAATTCTTGGTAGAATTTATTTTTATCATCAGGATGGACGCATTTTTTAGTCCAGCGAAGTAAAAACTCACTATAACTACAGTTAGTGTTTAAGTCAACTAGTTTTAACATGTTAACGGTATTTTCGATAATATCTTCGATAATTAAATCATCATCAATATTAATTTCATAGGATACTAAAGCATCTGATGCTATTGCTGCTTTAAACTGTCCCTCATGAAGATATTTTTGATGACTGATTTCTAGATTTTTTAAAACTTTTTTGTTTTCAGTAATATTTTCGACTAAACAAATTATATATACTGACTGATTATTGTATATAAAGGATAGTCTAGAACGAGTCCAAATCAAGTCATTATCTTTATTAAATGATTGAGTCTCAATTTCGAGAAATTCTTCTTTCTTTTGAATGATACTAGTAATTGTATTTTTTACTTTTTGATAATCATTAGAATAGGGAAGAGAATAGTTGAAGCCGTCATTACGCTTGTATTTAAAAAGTTGATAATAAAGATCATTAGCATATTCAAAATGAAAATTATGACGATATGTAATGATTGCACAAGCAGTATTTAAATGGTTACAGATCTTAGTGATCATATCAAGATTATATGGATTAACTGGCATTCTATTTTCCTCCTTATTAAATTAGAAAAAATAGCTCTACCTCATTATACTACTAAAGCAATTATATCGGTTGAATTATTTTAATGTTTGATTAATATTCCAGCAATGATCTAATGGTCCACTGCCATGACCTAGGTTAAGATTAGCTTTTAAAGCCCCGGTAATATAGACTTTAGCTCTAGTAACGCTTTCTTCAATTGAATATTCTAAAGCTAGATTGGAAGCAATTGCTGAAGAAAGGGTACAGCCAGTGCCATGAGTATTAGGATTATTAATTTTTTCTCCTGTCAACCAAGTAATATTTCCCCGGTAATAAAGAAGGTCATCAGCCCGTTCTTCAAAATGGCCCCCTTTGATCAAAATGTAGCCGTGGTACCATTCACTAATCATCTTTGCGGCTGTAATCATGTCATCTTTAGTATTAATTTTTAAATTTGTTAAAACCTGTGCTTCAGGGATATTAGGGGTAATAATAGTAGCTAATGGAATAAGCTTTTCTTTCAAGAGTCTTAGAGCATTGTCAGCTAATAAACGAGATCCGCTAGTAGAAACCATAACAGGATCAACAACGATAGGACAATCTTTTTGTGATGTTAATTTATTTACGATCATTTCAATTAATACTGGACTGGAAACCATTCCAATTTTAATTGCATCAGGATAAATATCTTCAAAGACACAGTCAAACTGTTCGGCTAAAAAATCAGGTTTTACTTCCATAATATCTCTAACACCTAATGTGTTTTGGGCCACTAAGGCAGTAATAATACTCATCCCGTAGACTTTATGAGCTGTCATGGTTTTTAGATCCGCTTGAACTCCTGCTCCACCTGTTGGATCAGTTCCTGCGATAGTTAGAACTTTTTTCATAATCATATCTCCATTTCTGATAAATTTTTTAAATTTAAATCACTTATTTTGCAAATTTCATCCCAATCATCTTGATTATTTTGATCTGCAACGGCCCATACTGTAAAACCTTGCTTTTTTGCAGCAATTATTGCATGAAGGGCATCTTCAATAACAATGCATTCATCTTTATGGAGGTGTAATGCAGAGATTGCATAATTGTAGGCCTCGCCACTGCGTTTATCTAAAGTAGTATGATCACATGTAATAATTTCATCAAATTTTGATGTTAGATTATATTTATCAAGAATGTTAATTGTTGCTTGATAATTATTTGCAGTTAATAAGCACAGTTTTTTATGATGGTTAAAACAGTTAGTAATAAATTCCAAAGCCCCTGGTTTTAAGGGGATTTCGCTTAAATAAATATGATTTAATAAACTATTAACTTCATTGATTAAAACATCAAGAGGCTCTTTTAATTGATATGTCTCAGCGATGTATTTAATTGCTTGGTTAATTGATAGTGGTGCCAAGATATCTTTAAGATTTGCCTCAGGGGTAATTCCTTTTAATTCGAGAAAACGACTGCCTAATTCATTCCAAATGTGCATCGAATCAAGCAAAGTTCCATCCATGTCAATGATATAACCTTTAATCATAGATTCCTCGGGCATGTGCTTTTAATTTAGCGGCTGCTTCTTTTATATCAGGAGCGCTCATAATGGCTGAAACAACAGCAATACCATCAATTTTTGTTCCTTTTAAGAGTAGGCAATTGTCTTGGTTGATACCACCGATTGCTACAACAGGTAAGCCAATTTTTGTAGTTATTTCATGTAATTGGGTAAAGCTCACTGCTGTAGCATCATCTTTAGTTGAAGTATTGAACATGGCCCCCACTCCTAAATAATCAGCACCATCTTCCTTGGCGGCAAGAGCTTCTTTTAAGTTGTGAGCAGAAACCCCAATAATTTTATGAGGACCGATTATTTTTCGAACTCTTTTAACAGGCTGATCATCTTGACCGATATGAATTCCATCACTGTCTACAGCCAATGCTACGGCTACATTATCGTTGATGATAAAGGGAATATGGTATTTAGAACAAATTGTTTTGACTTTTTTTGCTTGAATAGTAAATTCTTCATCAGTTAAATTTTTTTCGCGTAATTGAACCATTGTTACTCCACCTAAAATAGCTTGTTCAATATCTTCTTCAAGTGAACGATCGTTCAACCAGCTGCGGTCGCTGACTAAATATAGTTCTAGCATGTTTCTAGTGAAGTTCAATTTTAACACCGGCTTTCAATTGATAATAATTAATTGTACTCAAGGCATCGATTAAATGCATTCTAAAACTGCTTGTTCCACTATTGTCATTACGAACTCTTTGATCAGCTAACTCACCACAGTATCCCATCATTGCAATCGTATAAGCAGTAGTTTCTAAAAGATCATTTTGACCAATAGCGGTTGTTGCTCCAAGAATTGCCGATAACATACAACCTGTTCCTGTGATTCGTGACATCATTGCACAACCGTTAGTGATTACATAGGTTTTTTCTTGATTGGCAACAATATCAATTGCTCCAGTGATTGCGATTACGGCACCGGTTTCTTGACTAAATTTCTTAGCAAAACTAATAACTTCATTAAGATTTTCAGATGTTACAATATCATTGATATTGGCATCGACTCCTTGAGTTGAAGTCATATTCATTGCTAGGGCTTTTATTTCGGAAATATTTCCTCGAATAACACTAAAATTAATTTCTTCAAGTAGTTTTTTTGCAGTATTAGTCCGAAGTTTGCTAGCTCCAGCACCAACAGGATCGAGAACAACAGGGTGATTTAAATGGTTAGCCATTTTTCCTGCTTTGATCATTGAAGCAACTGTCCTTTCATTCAGCGTACCAATATTGATTACTAAAGCATTACAGATTGTTGTAATTTCCTCAACTTCATGAATGTCATCAGCCATAATGGGGCTGCCATTAACAGCTAAGATGGCATTAGCACAATCATTGACAGTAACATAGTTAGTAATGCAATGCACAATTGGATTGCGTAATTTAATTTCTTCTAAAACTTTTTCAAACATATTCTTCCTCACTTTCTTAAAGCACTAAAAAGAGAATATGCCAAGTGCCATATTCCCTACTTATTGTTAGTGAGTATGTCCCTACGTTGGCATTATCCAAATCAGGTTAGCGGTCGAAGTTCACAACTTCCTCTCAGCCTGTTTACAAGCTCCCGTGCTTTAACTATATCATAGCATTTTCAAACTATTTCAGCAAACTAAGTATCAAAATTTTTTTGCGTTGATAATAAAAGAAGATTGAAATGCATAATTATATCGAGTATAATTAGTAGGGTTAGCGTTAAAACCCAGAACGGAGCGATAAAATGAAAAATAATTATGATGTTGTGGTTGTTGGAGCGGGACCAGCAGGAATCATGG
>NZ_JAHOCB010000142.1:0-333 GCF_019125875.1 Erysipelatoclostridium sp. MSK.23.31
TTACCTGTTCAAATTGAAAATTTGAACATATAGACTTAAGTCAGTTGAGCATACGAAGTATGCGAAATAAAAAACCACCTGCTATGCGGGTGGAGCAATAAAGAAGTTATACAAAGATATCACCTTTCCGATATAATGGAGTTGTTCAAGCTGTCATTATAAGAAAGGAAAGGTGATTAAGTATGGCACAAAAAACAAATTCATTGGCACATACGAAGTGGATGTGTAAATATCACATCGTCTTCACACCAAAGTATAGACGAAAAGTGATATATAATCAACTTAGAAATGATATAAGAGAAATAATAATAAGATTATGTCAATATAGAGGGG
>NZ_JAHOCB010000143.1:0-333 GCF_019125875.1 Erysipelatoclostridium sp. MSK.23.31
GGTGTTCCAATGGAAATCGTAGATGCCAAAACTGGTGAACAAGTTTATAACTGGATCACAGATGATAATGATCTAGAAATCGACGGATTGCCAGCTGGTGATTATATCTGGCGTGAGGTAAATGCTCCAGAAGGTTATGTTTTAGCAAAACCTATCGAGTTCACTGTCAAAGATGGAGATATTCAAGATATTGAAATGAAGAATTTCAGTGTTGAGTTTGCGAAAAACGGAAACGATGGCAACAAACTTTTAAAAGGAGGGGAATTCCAGGTAATAAGTACTAAAACTAAACAGATCACTGATAAATGGACAAGCGGTGAACATATTTTCGAT
>NZ_JAHOCB010000144.1:0-330 GCF_019125875.1 Erysipelatoclostridium sp. MSK.23.31
AGGAAACAGGATATATATGGCTATAGATTTAAAATCTTTTTATGCTTCTGTAGAATGTGTAGAAAGAGAATTAGATCCACTGAATACCAATCTGGTGGTTGCTGATTCAACTAAAACAGAAAAGACAATCTGTTTGGCTGTTTCTCCTTCTCTTAAACAGTATGGTATCGGCGGTAGAGCAAGGCTCTTTGAAGTAGTTCAAAAGGTCAAAGAAATCAATAGAAAAAGAAAAAAAGATAACAGGTATAGGGAGTTTAGAGGAAAATCACATATTGATTCAGAGTTAAAAAATGACACAAGTCTTGAACTGGGATTCATTATTGCCCCTCC
>NZ_JAHOCB010000145.1:0-328 GCF_019125875.1 Erysipelatoclostridium sp. MSK.23.31
AAAGACAGGTCATGCCGTCAATCGTGATGATAGAGGAAATCGACAGGCTGACAGGCTCAAACTACATGAAAATGATTGATGAATGTACCAACCTTTCCGAAAAACAGGAAATGCTTGTAGAACAGATGTGTACGGATATAGCAGATGTAATCGAAAGTGAGGGGGTGTTTTATGAGTAATGCACAGGATATTCCCGTATGGGAAAAATATACCCTTACCATTGAAGAAGCGTCAAAGTATTTCCGTATCGGAGAAAACAAGTTAAGACGCTTAGCAGAGGAAAACAAGGACGCTGGCTGGCTCATTATGAATGGCAACCGCATACAGA
>NZ_JAHOCB010000018.1:0-75694 GCF_019125875.1 Erysipelatoclostridium sp. MSK.23.31
CGTATGCTCAACTGACTTAAGTCTATATGTTCAAATTTTCAATTTGAACAGGTAAATAAAAAACAAATAGAGTTATTGCCCTATTTGTTTCTTATAAATATAAATTCATAAGATAAGCATCCACATAATGATCATCGATTTTCATAAAATTTTCATATGTTCCGATTACCTCAAAACCATACTTTTGATATAAAGCAATAGCATTTTCATTACTCGTAACAACTTCTAATTCGATAATTTCAATACTTGCTTCAGCAGCATATCCAATTATAATAGCGACTAACTTACTACCTATTCCTTGATGCCAATAACTTTTTAAAACACTTACACCCATTTGCGCTCGATGGCTTAATCGTGTCTTTTGATTACCACTTAGTGTGGCAATTCCAACAATTTCATCGCCATCTTTGGCAACTATCATTACGGAATTAGGATCTTCGTGAAATTCCTTGATTAACTGCATCTCCTGTACTTCATTCAAAATACATTCATTCAAACCAAAAGTTAAGTTATCACTTTGGCCAGCTACCACATTCAAATAATTAATTATTTTCAATGCATCACTAGGTACTGCTTCTAAATATTCAATTTCCATTCAATCACCTTCTTGTAAGATGATTATAGCATATTTACTTCTTTAAACGTATCTTTGTGACAATTTGTGTAGCAAGATATACCAATAAAGTAAAGCCGAAGATAATTAGCATATCAATTAAAATAGGTTTAATTGATCCAAAACTAAAATCAGTTAATTTAATAATTTCATTATTTGCTTTAATAAACCAATATGATGGTAAAAATTTTGCTAAACTTAAAACAAAAGGACTTAACATACTTTGTGGTACAAATGCTCCACAAATAAAACTCGAACCCATACCAAAGAGATTTCCTACACCACTTAAAATTTCTCGATTACTTGTAAATTTAGCAATCATAAAACTAAACGCTTGAATAAATATCATTAGAACTAGTGAATTAAGTACTAAAAATAATCCATTCATTGTCAACATCGCATCTTTATAAAGAATAAAACTGAATCCCACATATAATAGCCAGATAGCTAATCCAACTGTATAATTACCTAACATTAGCTGACGATTCATACTTTTATAACTAACTGGTGAAACTAAATTACGCCGTTTGATCTTTTCTTCATTGAAAGAAACCATGATCATTGTCACAATTACCATTGTTATTGTTATTAACATATAATTAGAGAAATTATAATAAGTTGCCGGCATTGTAAAATCAACCTCATTTTGTTTATCTAACATCCCCACTTCAACTTTTTTATTTAAATCTTCTTTAATTAACTTACTTAACTCAGTATCACTAATTCCTGCTTTTAAATATAAATTAGCTGTATTTAAATATTTATTCAAAAGATTCTTACTATAAATACTACTATATGCATCTGGCAATTCCATTGTTTCAATAGTTACATCTTTACCATTAATAAAATCAGTAGTGTAATTATCTGGAATGATCATAATATAATCAACTGTACGATAAAATAACGCATCACGTAAAGATTCATTATCATCTTCTAAACTAATTAATTCGCCATGATCTTTAATATAATCTTTAAAACCATTAATTAATTCCGTATTTTTATCCCGATTTATAATAGCGACTTTAACATCCATACTTTTATAGTCAGTAGAAGTAGAATTATAAGTTCCCGTAAAAATTGCTAACCCAAGGAAGATAGCAGTATATGCCAAAATCATAAGTGTATAAGTATTAGCAATTTTTAGATATTTTTTAAATACTGTCATATTGCTTCCTCCTTGTAAAGAATAGTGATCCTAAGATTAGAAGAACTCCGATTACAAATAAGCAGATCATATTAGTAGTATAACGACTTAAATTATCATAATAGTATAAAGCATATAACCCATCAGTAATTAAACTTACTGGATTAATATAAGTTAAAATAGGAAGATTTGTTTGCATCCAGTATTTAATATCAATGATCATCATTCCTGAAAAGAATGATAAAACTAGTGAAAAGCTTGATAAAAATGATATTTTAGTATCTTCTTTTTTAAACTTAAGAACATTTCCAGCAAAATTTCCTAATCCTACTCCAGTAAAACATCCGATTGCAATCAAAAGAATAATATAACCCGTCTGTTCACCAAAACCAACACCTAATCCAAAGATCAGGTAAGCCATTAATACCATCATTATTGAAAATTGAATAATAAAGGCAGATAAGATTCCCGATAAAACCGTAACGAGTTTTGAAATCGGTGATATAGTAATTCGAGTTCCTTGTCTAGATAGATTTGCTTCAATTTGACTAGTTGTTCTAAGTCCACAGAAACTAGCATTTAAACAGTTCATCCCAATTAAAGTATAAAAATATACTACTGTTAAATCCGTGTTTCCACCAATATTCTGATTTTCAAAATTATTTTTAGATAAATTGACTGTATTTAAAATATTAGATTGTAATGCACTTGGATTTAATGTTGCTATATTTTCAACAGTGCTCATTGTACTGTTATACTCATTAACAATACTTTCCAAAATTGTTTCATCAATTCCTGTATTATTTACCACTAACTTTATTTCATTACTAACAACATAATAACCCGTAATTTTTTCATCTTTTAATAACTGCTGGGCTTTATCTAAACTTGTGATTTGTAAATCAATTAACTTATCATCACCTTTTTCCAATTCCTGCAATGTTTCTTTAAATTGTGAATTAGCCTGCTCTTCAACAAGTGCAACTTTAACTGTTTCAAATTCTTCACTTGCTGTTAAATTAGCAAATGCTAGGTTAAAGAAAGTCGCTAGAGCAAGTGGAAATACTAACGTCCAAAATATTACCATCTTGTTCCTAAGCAATGTTTTAAATTGATATTTAAAGAAATGATAGAACATTAATCTCTCAACTCTTTTCCTGTTAATTCTAAGAATACATCATTTAATGTCGGACGTTCACTAAATAAACTAGTATAATTAACATTGTTTTCTCGAACATAATCAATTAACTTACTTAAATTATCTTCTTTCGTATTATAAGATATATGAACAGTATTATTTTCAATCTCAATATTCATTACACGATCACTATTTTTAAGCTGCTCAATAAATGTTTGATTCATTGATTTTAATTCAATCGTAATTCTCTCCCCAAGAGTAATCATATTTTTTAATTCATCTTTAGTTCCAGATGCAATTACTCTCCCCTTATCAATAATAATAATTTGATTACATAGCTGCTCAACTTCTTCCATGTAATGGGTTGTATAAACTATTGTTGCTCCTAATTCATTTAATCGTTTAATTCCCTCTAAAATATTATTTCTACTTTGTGGATCAACTGCAACTGTTGGCTCATCTAAAAAAATTAATTTTGGCTTATGCGCTATTCCACATGCAATATTTAATCTTCGTAATAATCCCCCACTTAATTGCTTTGGTTTAAATTTAGTAAATTCGTTTAGACTAACAAGATTAATTGCATCTTGAACATAGTTGGCACGAATTTTTTTATCTTTAATATATAAACCACAAAAATAATCAATATTTTCAATAACGCTTAATTCATCAAATACAGCTACATCTTGAAAAACAACACCAATTTTACTTTTTATATCATAAGCAGTAGGACTCATCTCTTTATTAAAAATCTTGATTGAACCAGAATCATACTTTAATAATGATAAGATCGTATTGATAGTTGTCGATTTACCACTGCCATTAGGTCCTAATAACCCTAATATTTCCCCTTCATAAACATCTAAACTAAAGTCATCTAAAGCAATTAAATCACCATAACATTTAGTCAAATTCTTTATCTCAATAACTTTATTCATCTTTACTCCTCCTTACATCATCACTATACGTAAAACTTTTATTTCAAACCACCAATTTTAGATTGCAGCATGGTTTCTTTTAAGCAACTATTAGTTGCGATGGTGGTTTCTTTTTAATTTTTCATTTATTTTTTTAGCATCTTCATTATTTTTCATAAAAACGACTGCTTTTACAAAAAAATAAACAGTTACTGACATAAATGTAACACCTATAAAATTATCTAATTCAATAATACTGTTTGTATATCCACATAAATAATTAGCAGTACAGACTACAAAAGCTATTTCGATAATTGAAAGTAAATTGGTTAACCACTCCTGTAATTCTAAATAATGAGTTACGTTTATCAATAAGTTTACGATTACACAAACGATAAAAATCATCACAACTAATTCATTAGACATATTTTGATGATTGAAATGAAATAATAATGTTTGCAATAAAATTACAAACGTATATGATACACAAGTCGTCAACATATAAAATTTAAACATTTTTAATTTATTCATCTTATCACCTACATTCCAAATTTTTCCTTAAAACTGCTTACATAATGACGTGTAATAATTAACCTTTCACGATTAATTAATAGCGCTTCATAACGCCCATTTAATAGAGCTCTTACATTATCTAATTTGTTTAAATTTAGCAATATTGATTTACTGATTCTTACAAACAATCGGGGATCTAATTGATCTTCTAATTCATATAATCTTAGGCTTGTTTCATAGACTTTATCTTCACAATAAATAAAAGCACGATCTTCATTTGCTTCTAAATAATAAATATCATCTATTTTAATTTGATAACTACGATTGTCTAATTTTCCAATAATAAAATGTTTATCTTCAAATAAAGAAATAATTCGCCTTACTTCATCATCAATTTTATTACAACGAATTACTACTTCTAATTCATTATCTTCCTCACATTCAATGAGCACCTTCATCGAATCCCTCCTTTATTAACACCTTATCATATAATATCTTTTTTACCTATCTAATTTTGGTAAGATGCACATAGATTAGCTAAGATGCAAAAAAAGAATGCTAAAACATTCTTTTATCTAGATAATTGATATATCTGAATTTTTTCATCAAAAAGATATTGATAGCCCGAAATAAATCTACCAACCAGCAGAGCAGATAACACTGTTCCCATACCAATTCCATAAACTGGTATCTGTAAGACTAAACAAAGCAAGAGCATCATAATAATCATAGTAATATCAAATACATTTTTTACTAACGAAAATTTTAGATTATATACTTGCGAGATAGTCTTAACCGTTGATTCAACTGGTGTTGCAATAAGATTACAGCTAACTGAAAAGTATACTCCAAGTGAAACAAAAATAATTGCAATCAGTAATAATAGATAAGCAGATAATAAATTTGAACACCTAATTTTAATTAAAGAATCATAAAAATCGATAATATATCCAAAGATTAATGAAAATGGAATTTCTAAAAAAATTGTAATAGTTAATTTTCTAACTAAACAAATCTGAACAATAATTAAAATCAAATATAAAATAATTGAAGCAGTTCCTAATGAAATATTGTTGACCTTACTAAAAGCATAAAAAAGACTAGTGAACGCAGCACCCCCAAATCAGTGCGGGTATTCAAAATTATTCCCAAAGCCAAAATATTGATTGATAGTATGTAGATGATCCAACGATTAACATTTTTATTCATTTATATTCCTCCATCACCAAGATAGTAATATATTAATCAATAACTTTCTAATATTAAAAAGATATTATATAATAATTAAAAGTTATTAAAGGGGAATATGAAATGAATCTTAATCAAATAAATTATTTTTTAGCAATTTGTAAGACAATGAATTTTACTAAAGCAGCACATAATCTATATATCGCAAACTGCAGTTACAAAACAGATACAATTATTAGAAACTGAATTAGGAACTAAATTATTTAATCGCAATAATAAACAAATAGAACTGACCGAAGCTGGTAGATTTTTTTAATTGAAGCTAAAAAAATAATTAATCAATTTAATCATTCAAAATTAAATATTGATTCTTTCTTAAAAGGACAATAAGGTACAATTAAAATTGGTTTTCTTAAAAATTTAGATCCTCAATTATTGGTTACTATATTTTCTGATTTTATAAACGAATTTCCTAATATAAAAATAGAATTAACAAGCTATGCAAATTATCAATTATATCATGCGCTTGAACAAAGGATGATAGATATAGCCCTAGGATTATCATTTCCTAAATATCCTGACTATCAAAAAATATTAATAAAAAAATATTCTTTAATAGTATTAATAAATAAAAATAACCCCTTAGCTAATCAAAAAACTGTTAGCCAAGAGGAGCTTCCAAATATTTTATTTGATGTTAGAAAATTATACTATCAAGACAATTATCCTGAGTTTGAAGGGAATTTATTGAAGATTGCCTGTAATCAAGGTTGCGCAATTTTGCATGCCTTTACAAAAGATAATTGCTATAACGATTATCTTAAAGCTATTCCCTTAACACCATTAAGTGAAAAAAGTGTTTATCTAATCTATGATCAAGATAATTATAATCCACTGATCAGTAATTTTATTAATTATTTAAAAACTACTTCGATATTAAATCATAAAAACTATTTTTTATCTTACTGATTTATTTAGTGTTTATAACATGCTCCTTAAGCCAGTGAGCAACACCATCTTCATCATTACTTTTGATAACTGCTGTAGCTTGTTGTTTTAAAGAGGTTACTGCATTAGCCATTGCATAACTTTGATCAGATATTGCAAACATTGGCAAATCGTTGATTGCATCACCAAAACTAACTATCTTGTCACAGTTTAAAAGTTCTTTCAACTTTAAAATAGCACTTGCTTTAGAGGCACTTTTAGGCATAATTTCTAGCCAGTATTCTTTACGATATATTTCTTGTTGAAAAGTAATATTATAATCTAAATCATCCTTTAAACTTTCATAAGCTGGTCGAAGATTATCATAATCTCCAATTATGGTAAAATAGAAAACTTCACCCTCATACAAAGATAAGTAATCTAATGTTAAATTAATTCGATAATCGGTTTTACGCTTACTAAGATAATATTTTACCCCTTCATGAAGGCTTTCATTTATTATCGTTACTCGTTCTTTTTCATTTACTAGTGCATATACCATAGGTTTTAATTGGTTTTTTTCCATTATTGCTTTTATATGCGCTACTTGTTTTGAATTAAAAATATTCTTATGAAGCAGTTTTCCAGTTTCGCCATTGACAATAAATGTACCATTATAGATTATCAAAGGAAGATTTTTGATTAATCCTCTTGTTACTGGTGAAGCGGAAACTAGAGAACGAGCAGTAGCATATGTAAAAATCATTCCCTCATTAATTAAGTTATTAATTGTTTTAATACTGTAATCACTAATTTTTCCTTGGCTATTCAATAGCGTTCCATCTAAATCACTTATATAAAGAGTTTTCATATAGATAAAAAGATAACTATTTAGTTATCTTTTCCTTACCTCCCATATATGGTTGTAGTGCTTTAGGAATATTTACACTGCCATCTTCATTTAAGTTATTTTCAAGGAAAGCAATCAACATTCTTGGTGGTGCAACTACTGTATTATTTAAAGTGTGAGCAAAATATTTTCCATTTTCACCATTAATTCTAATATTTAATCTTCTTGCTTGAGCGTCAGTTAGATTTGAACATGAACCAACTTCAAAATATTTCTTTTGTCTTGGTGACCAAGCTTCAACATCAATACTTTTAGATTTCAAATCAGCTAGATCTCCAGAACAACATTCTAAAGTTCTTACTGGTATATCTAATGATCTAAATAAATCAACAGTATTATTCCATAGTTTTTCAAACCACATCTTACTGTCTTCAGGTTTACATACAACAATCATTTCTTGTTTTTCAAATTGGTGAATTCGATATACTCCACGCTCCTCTATTCCATGAGCCCCTTTTTCTTTTCTAAAACATGGTGAATATGAAGTATACGTATATGGTAATTTATCTTCTTCTAAAATGTTATCAATAAATTTACCAATCATTGAGTGTTCAGAAGTACCAATCAAATATAAATCTTCCCCTTCAATTTTATACATCATGCTATCCATTTCTTCAAAACTCATAACACCAGTAACTACATTACTACGAATCATATATGGCGGAATAACATATGTAAAGCCACGATCAATCATAAAATCACGAGCATATGATAAAATTGCAGAATGTAAACGAGCAATATCACCCATTAAATAATAAAAACCTTGTCCAGCAACTCTCCCAGCTGCATCCATATCAATACCATCAAAATTTTCCATTATTTCAGTATGATAAGGTATTTCAAAATCTGGTACGACTGGTTCCCCATATTTAGTAATTTCAACATTCTCACTATCATCTTTTCCTAATGGAACGGATTCATCGATAAAATTAGGAATTTTCATCATAATTGCTTTTAACTCACTACCATATTGAGTTTCTAAGTCTTCTAATTTAGCTAATTCATCTGCCATTGCACTTACTTGTTTCTTATTATTTTCAGCCGCATCTTTATTTCCTTCACGCATAAATTGACCAATTTCTTTAGATAATTTATTACGTTTACTTCTCAATTCACTAGCTTTAGTTAAAACTTCTCGATAATCTTTATCTAATTTGTAAGCCTCATCTACTAATCCAATCTTGTCATCTTGAAATTTCTTTTTCATGTTTTCTTTAACTAAGGTTGGATTTTCTCTTAATATCGCAATATCAATCATTTTAATTCTCCCTTGCTTATATATATTCTTTAAAATTATACAATAATTATGCACCTTATTCAATTATTATCAAGATGTTTCTCTTTTAATCATTTGCTTTTAGACTAGAAACCATGTCGATATGTTTTATCCTTAATGAAATAATTTTACTTATTACCCAGGAAATAACTAAAGTGCCTAAAATTGCATATAAGTAAGAAGGTAAAGCAATGAAATTAATTACATCCATTGTATCTTGAATCGTTGATATCATGTATTCAATCAATAAATATCCTACAGGCAAACCTAATAAAATTCCTATCATTGATAACCATATATTTTGTTGAACCAAGATTTTTTGAATCTGAGTATCTTTAAATCCTAATACTTTTAATGTAGAAAATTCATAATAACGTTCTAAGTAAGACAGTACTCCTAAATTATATAAAATAACTCCACCTAAAATAATTGCACCTAAAACTAGAATAATAATAATTAGGATCATTGCCTCTAATAAAACATCAAAACTTTCTAATAAGTCCTGCTGATACTGGATTGAAGAAATATTTGTTAGATTGGTCAAGCAATCTTGATTTTTACTCCCAATGATTGCAGTGGGATAGTATTGATGACCAGTTTGCAAATATTCTTCTTTCATAATCGTAATTCCTTGGATATTCGGGGTTCTAATAATTAAAGATATTTTAGATTGATATTCTTGATGATCTAAATTTCCTTTCCACTTAATTATATCTCCTACCTTTAAATCAAGCTTATCGGCTATTTTTTTTGATAATGCAATTCCTTCTTTTAAAGATTTAAAATTACTTAAATCTTGAGCAAGTTTGATATAATCATTATTTTCCAAGACTGTTAACGAAACATCTAAATTTTGTTCATCAATTACTATTTTAGCTGTACTCTCTAATAATGTCTGTCCTTTAGTCTGGTTTAAAAGATAATCAATTTGCTCTTCATTAAGATTATCATTTAAATTAAGTTTATATTTATAATTTTGTAATTTAGTATAATTCCAATCGGTCAAATTAGTCATTGTATCATATAGGCCACAAGCACTAAATAATAATGCAGTGCAGCCCAAAACTCCAAAAATAGTCATAAGACTCCGTAATTTATTTCGAATAATATCACGAATATTCCATTGAAATCGAAATGGTAGATTACTGCTCCATGCTAGTGAATAACTTGAATTACTAATTAAATTATTGCTGTAAAGAATTGTTGCACCATTCATTTTTAAATATTTGAAACAGACAGAAAAACTAATTAACATGCATAATATAGTACAGCCAATTGGTAATAAATATCCTAAAACTATTGGTTGGCTAGTTAAAACCGGTAAAACATACATTTCTTCAAACATTGGATAAATCAAAGCTGGCATTATTATTAAACCAAGCCAGTAACCTAATATTGAACCAACTAAACAAATAAATGTTGAATGTGATAAATAATGGATCAGTAGCTTTCTTTTCTTAAAACCTAATGCTTTTAAAATTCCTAACTGCATTCGTTGACTTTGCAAAACCCGATGCATTGTTGTAATCGTAATTAAAACAGCAATAAATAAAAAAGCTAATGAAAAAACCAAACCTATCGAGCGATGCTGGGCAATCTCTCCAGTCAACATATTTACACTAGGATGATCTTTTTGGAGAATTAGCTTGTATTCATTACCAGCTAATAATTGATCAACTATTTTACTAATGTCTTTTTTTGAGGAAAGGACTAGTTGATTCGGATGGTATAAAGTGTTAGGAAAACTATTATTATTTACATATGCAAAACCATATTTTTGACGATTTGGTGTCAGTTGCTCTTCTTTAGCCAGATAGATATTTTCAGGGGAATAAACTAAACCAATAATTTTCTTACTTAATTCAAAATTCTGATATTTTAAAGTTATTTGGTCATTTAACTGATAACCATTTTTCTTAGCATACATTGCATCAAGCCAGATACCATCATCTTGATTATTAAATGATTTACCATTAACGACTTTAAGAGTTGAAATTTTATTACTATCAGTAATATAGAGATCAATATTACTATTATCAACCGCTTTATTGCTTGTAGAGACATACATTCTTTGTTCATAATCAGTCTGTTTTTTTAGTTCATTAAGAGTCGAATCACTAAATTCCTTTTGGTAAAGCCAAGCATCAGCTAAATTATTCTCTTTAATATAGTTATTTAAAGCTACTTCAAGTCCATGATATTCACTAGATATACCTGAAAAGATAAAAACACCTAAAAACATCATAATAAATATAGCTCCAAACTGAACCTTATTTTTCCATAAATCTCGAATCATTTTTTTAAACAACATTTACCATTCCACCTCCATCACATCAAGAGGATGAGAATTTGTTGTAATTGTATTGATTTGACCATTTTTTACTCGAATTACTTTGTCAGCGATAGCTTGCAAATTAGTATTGTGGGTAACAATGATAGTTGTTTTATGATATTCTTTACACATATCATGTAATAACTTCAATACTTTTGCTCCCGTATCACTATCTAAAGCTCCCGTCGGCTCATCACATAAAAGAATCTCTGGATTTTTGACCACTGCTCGAGCAATTGAAACTCGCTGTTGTTCTCCCCCAGATAACTGATGAGGAAATTTTTTCTTATGCACTAATAGTCCTACTTGATCTAAAACGTTATCAACTGGCATAATATCTTTTTTTTAGTTCCTTCATCAAGGCTACATTTTCATAAACCGTCAGTGTTGGAATTAAATTATAAAATTGAAATATAAATCCTACTTGATGAGCTCGATAATCTGATAATTCATTTTCATTTTTATTCGAAATTACTTCATTATCAATAATTATTTTTCCTTCATCAAGACGATCAATTCCCCCTAAAATATTTAATAAAGTACTTTTCCCTGCCCCACTCGGTCCTAAGATAATGACAAATTCACCTTTATTAATCGTAAAAGAAACCTTATTTAAAGCATAAATTTTTTTATTTCCATTTTGATAAATCTTTGATACTTCTTCAAATTTAATCATATTTTCTCCTTTTTTGCATAATAAAAACATGTATTCAAAAGACAATGAATCATCACTGCAAGTTTTTATTTTTCTTCGTTAACAACAATGCCTGTACACAACATTTTGAAAACTTTTAAAAATTCTTGTTTTTGCATTTCAAGATTATCATGACTTACTAATACATGCTTAATACAATCAATAAACATATTTGTAATAATATCAATATACGGCGAATTGATATCTTCAATATTAAGATGCCATGCCATATGTTGCTTAAATTTTAAAAGAAACCAATCCCTTTTTTCTTTATATTCCGTCGTTTTTAATTCAAAAAGGATAATTAATCGTTCATCCATTATATATCGAAAATCACTTTCTTCAAAAAAATCTCCAAATTGATCAAGTGCTTCATCAACCTCTTCTAGTGAATGAACTTGAATTTCTTCATTTAGATGAACCTCAACTAACTTATTTAATGACTTAATTGATGGCTCTAATACAGCTCCTAATAATTCTTCTTTATTAGTAAAATAATTATATAAATTTCCCAAGGTGGTATGTGATTTACTAGCAATTATTCTCATTGAAGCCCCTTCGTAGCCATGATGCAAAAATTCCACTTTAGCAGCTTCAATAATATCATTCTTTAAATCTTCTTTTTTTATCTGCATCTTCTCACCCCACAACAACATCATACGTGATATTAATAGCTAAAACAATCATCAAAGCTCATTAAAAATCATTAGTTAACAACCGTTCATTATTAAAATAAGGGCCTAAATAATTTAGCCCTTATTTTTTCCTATTCTTTTTTATTAAAAAATTGATCAAAATTTTTAGCCATAATTATAGCCATATCTGAATTAGTATCCTTTACTCTTATCATAAGATCAAATAAATTATATTCACCCGTTTTAATTCGACAATGTAATTTATCATGGGCTGTTTTCTGTCCCGCTCTTATTGAAGTGAGCATATTTAAATATTTATTCTGATCTTCAGGTAAAATAAGCGCATCTTCTAATAATTTTTCAGGAACTATTTTTGCTCCTTTAGGTAAATCAATACTAAATTTATCATCCATATATAAACTATCCATCCGATTATTTCTAACATCAAAATTCCAAACATCAACAGCCAACACTGATAAAATAAAATTATAACGATCTTTTAATTTTTCCGCACGTTCTTGTTGTTCTTTAAGAGTATTAATATTAGTGATAATTCCATGATAAATGATTGTTCCATCTTCTTCTTGACGATAAAAGTTTGCATTGATATTATGCCAACTGACTTTACCATTTTTATAATATGAGCGATAATCAAAATTTACACAACTTTTTTGTTTAGATAATTCTATAAATTGTTTAGCTAAAACTTCTCGATCATCTTCATAAACTAAATCAAATCCTTTATTATGTTTCAGTATATCTGTTAACTCAGATTGTTCAAAATCAAATATTTTAGATAATCCATGACTAAGGAATTTAGTGGTAATATGATCATCTTTTATTTTAATAACGACAATATCCCCTGGGGTATTTTCAATAACAATATTTAAATTATCTTCCATCTCATTACAGTGTTGTTCTAGCATCATTTGTTGATGATCAACAGTGCTATCGATACAAAAAACATCAGCTACTAATTTTCCATTTTCTCTGTGAATATTAGAAAAATAGATCGTTAGCCAAATCTTTTGTGCAGTTTTGGAATTTACTTCAACTTCAAAATAATCGATTTTACCAGCTTTAATCTGTTCAATTACATGATTACATAAAAAATAAGCTTCTTTACTAACTATCTGACTTAAATCATTATTGATTGGCGGTTGATTAAAATCAGTACGAGTATACCCAATCGTTTTATAAAAACCATCTGATGCAAATAAAATTGTTCCTTTGCCATCAAGTGTCATTTTACCAATTCCACCGTTAATATTTTTTAATAAACTATTTATATTTTCTTGTAATTCATGTGATTTTAATTCATTCACTTTTTCATTTGTAACATCATAAAAACAACATAAATAATATGAACCCCACTCTGGACTATCAACTAATCCCCCATACATATTAATATACACGGTTTTACCATTTTTAGCTTTAATTTTAAACTCAACTAAATTTTTAGAAGAACGATCAGCTAATCCATTATGATAGAAAACATGTTTAAATTCTTCTTCGCTATAAAACAACTTTTTAGGCCATTCAATTCCTCCACTTAGCAATTCTTCTCGACTATAACCACTTAATTCAACCAAACTATCACTTACAAATAGTAGTTCTAATTCATAACTGAATCCAGCCACCCCACCAGGAATAAAATTAAAGATAGAATTAGTAATAGCTTTGATTTCACTTTGAGAAATATTGTCAACAGAAGTATATTTAAAATCATCTTTATTCCATGGTAAATTAAATTTACCGTCCGTTTCATCAATCATTTTTTCAAATTCTACTGTGCTAACTGGCTTTGAAAAATAATAACCTTGAACTACATTACATCCAAAACGTTTCATATATAAACATTGATCCAATGTTTCAACTCCTTCACAAATAATTGTTGTCTGTAACTTATTACAAATATCAACGATTGCAGGAATAATAATATTATTGCGATTATTATTTGACTCTCTTTTAGTTATATATGAACGATCCAATTTAACAATATCAAAATTTAGATCTTGCCAAATATTCATCCCTGAGTAACCTGTTCCATAATCATCAATCGAAACACGATAACCAAAACTTCGTAATTCATCAGCTACTTCTCTCACCTTGGTTAAATTCTTCAAAATAACCGTTTCTGTTAATTCAAATTCCAATAAATATGGAGGAATATTATATTTATTAACAATTTTATTAACCCTAGCAACAAAACCAGTTTCATAAACATGCATTCTTGACATATTCATTGATACAGGAATTAGTTTTTTGCCTTGATCAATTCTTTCTCGAAGATACCTGCATACTTGCTGACAAATAAGAAAATCTAAGTCAATTATTGTTTCGTTTTTCTCCATTATTTCAATAAATTGATCAGGATAAATAACTTTATTATCTTTAATAAGGCGGGCTAATGCTTCACTTCCAACAATTTTTCCCGTATTAATATTAACTTTAGGTTGAAGATAGAATGTAAATAATTTATTACGTAAAGCATTTTGAATCTCAATTTCTAATATTTTACGTTTATTAATAAATTTCTGCATATCTTCATTAAACCAAACTAGTTTACAATGATTATCTTTTTTAGCTTCTTTTCGTGCTATATTAGCTTGATCAATTGCTTTAATGATAGCTTTTTCTTCTAATTTAACTGGACACAATCCTGCTGCTACAGCAATCTTTGAATCCGGGTGATGTTCTTCTTGCGATGAAATAAAAGTTTCTAATTTTTGTTCATAATTCCTTGTTACAGATTCAATATCACAATTATCTTCAAATAAAGATAGTCTTAAAAAATGATCTGAAAAAACACGTCCACATAAAATTGTCCGTGGAGACATACTTAAAAATTTAGCAAATTCTAAAAGAAAACGATCCCCTTCAATAAAACCATAAAAGTCATTAACTAATTGAAAATTAGTTAAATCAGCGTACATAATTACATAATTTTTACTATTCTTATTACTTTCGATAATATCAGTCGCCTGTTTAACAAATTCAGTATAATCGTTTAAATAAAAATTATGACTTTCTTCCATTTTAACACCACCTTTCTGGTCACACTCTATTTTCATTATATCAAATATAACCGTTATTTAATATAATTATAAAATAAAGTATAAAGAAAAAGGACACTTAGTCCTTCTTTGCTTTAAAATTATAAAAATATTTGGTTATAAAAATAAATATGAATAAGGCAATTATTGCAATCACAAATGTCAATACAACATTTGTAGTAAAACCAGCAACTAAATATCCAACAACACAAGCTCCAGCAACTAACATTGCGTAAGGTATCTGAGAAGTGACGTGATTAACATGATTACATTGAGCTCCGGCCGAAGCCATGATCGTCGTATCAGAAATTGGTGAAATATGATCGCCACAGACTGCCCCTGCTAAAATAGATGCAATCGCAATTACAAGCATTTGTGAACCTTCGGGGAAAATCGAAGTCGCGATAGGAATTAAAATTCCAAAAGTTCCCCATGAAGTCCCCGTTGCAAATGCTAGACCTGTTCCAACTAAAAATAAACAAACCGGTAAAATTGCTGTAGAGATACTAGCTCCCTGCATTAAATTATAAACAAAGACCCCAGCTTGTAATTTATCTGACACTAAATCCCCTAAAGTCCATGCTAAAGTAAGTATAATCATCGCTGGAACCATCGTTTTGAATCCCATTGGTATACATTTAGCAAAATCTTCATAACTAATAATCTTTCTAGGAAGATACAAAATAAAGATAAATACTAGTGTAAAAAATGATCCCAAGACCAGTCCTCTTGAAGCATCGCAGTTAGTAAAAGCCGTAATGAATGATACTCCTTCAAAGAAACCACCTGTGTATAACATTCCCACAATACAACTAATGATTAAGAAAAAAACTGGCAATAATAGATCATAAACCCGCCCTTGATCAGAAACTTCCATTTCTTCTCCTTCTTCATAATCATTTACACCATTATGCACATCACCATTTTGAGCAGCTATTTCATGATGTTTCATTGTTCCAATATGAAAATCTTTCTTAATAACATAAGTCACCATTACGATTGTTAATAAAGCATACAAGTTAAAGGGAATTGTTTGTAAGAATAAACTAAAACCATCACCACTTGTATAACCACTTACAGCAGCCGCCCAACTAGAAATTGGAGCAATAATACAGATTGGAGCCGCAGTACTATCAATAATATAAGCTAATTTTGCTCTTGAAACACTAAATTCATCTGTTACTTCACGCATTACACTTCCAACTGTTAAACAATTAAAATAATCATCTACAAAGATTAAAATTCCTAACAAGAAGGTTGAAAATAGTGAGCCTTGTCTTGATTTTATTTTTTCTTTTGCCCAAAGTCCATATGCTCTACTTCCACCCGCTTTAGTCATCAATGTAACTATAATTCCTAAAAATATTAAGAATATTAAAATACCGATATTCCATGTATCACTTAAACTTCCAATCATTGTATCAAACATAACATTAACAGTATCAATAATATGAAAGTTACTTAACAGTAAAGCCCCCGAAACAATTCCAAAAAATAATGATAAATAAACTTCTTTAGTTTTTAATGCAATTAAAATTGCAATGACCGGTGGCAATAACGCCCACCCTGTTTGTACAAAATCCATCTTTTCCTCCATAAAAAAATACTTTAATTGGCAACAATCAAAGTACTTATATACTAAGATAGCGCTCCACATGAATGTGACAGGAAATTATATCTTCTATAATCCCCCAGGTAAATAGTAATTGGTGTTACTATTTCCTTCGGCAAATCACCCTTTCGCAAATGCTGTCACCAAACATTACATTTTGCTACTATTGATCATTGCACCTCTACCAATTATTTAATTTTATCCTCCATGAGTTTATCAAAGCAATTTGTTCTTGTCAATAAAATTGTTCTAAAGTGAGAACATTTTATATTTATTTAACTATTGACAGGAACGTAACGTCACTTGCTAGAATGAAAAAGCAAGGGAGGTGTTATTTATCGAATACACATATAATCAATTTTGTCCCAATGCCAAGATACTAGATATTGGGTGTGGTGATGGAACTATTTGGTTAAATAATCAAAATAAAATTTCTAATAATATTTCGATTACTTTAGCTGATATTTCTCTGAAAATGCTTGAAGAATGTCAAAACAATACTCAACATTTACCCCAAATTAAAACAATTGAAGAAGCTGATTGTTATTATTTACCATATCTTGATAAAAGTTTTGATGTCGTTATAGCAAATCATGTTTTCATGTATTTTGACGACTTACCAAAAGCATTACAAGAAATCAATCGTATTTTAAAAGATGATGGAATTCTCTAATGTTCAACTATTGCTAAAGATATGATGAAAGAAAGAGATGTTATGTTAAAAGATTTTGATTCAAAAATCTCATTTAATCAAGAAATTTTATATCAACTCTTTGGTTATGAAAATGGTAAAACAAAATTAGAAAAATATTTTCAAGATATAAAATTATATGATCGAAAAGAGGTTTATGAAATAACTGACTTGGATCTTTATTATCAATTTATTTTAAGTGGTAAAGGTCTAAGTCTTAATCTTGAGCCACTATATAAAAAGAAAAAACAACCATATGAATATATGCAAAAATATTTAAATAAAAATAATCTTTTTTATTTGACTACCCATGCCGGAATGTTTGTTGCAAGAAAGAGGAAAAAATGAAGATAATTGGTAGTGATTTTGACGGTACAATTACTACAAATAAAGTAATTCTACCTGAAACTAGAAAACAAATTAAACAATTTAGAGATGCTGGTAACATCTTTATTATCGTAACCGAAAGAAGTCCTCAGAAATTCAAAGATGGTATTAAGAAATATGATATTGATTTCTTTGATTATGTCATTTGTGCTAATGGAGCTGTTACATTAGATTAACAACTAAAAGTAATAATAAAATAATAACCGCAAATACGATGTCCCAGAGTATTGTAATCAATAACCTAGAAGATTTAGAAAATATAAGAAATGAAATTATTTCGTTTGCCTTAGAATTTGATTCTATTGCCCAAAGAAAGCAGTATACATTTGACCAAATTGAAAATATTAATGTCTTTCATAATTCCCGCTATACTGATATTTTAGCTAAAGATATTTCTAAAGCATCTGAATTATTAAAACTTTTCTATCAATTAAAAGCTGAGCAACTTTATACAATTGGAGATGGTGAAAATGATATTTGTATGCTGCAATGTACTGATAACAGTTTTACTTTTAATCATGTTGAAACAGTTATTAAAAATAGTGCACAGTATCATTTTGATATAATAGAACAAATATTAGCTTTTATTAATCAAAATTAACTCTCACAATTAAGTGAGAGTTATTTTATATTCCAAATTCTTTTGCATATTTAACTTCGCCACTAATTTTACCAGCTCTAAATATCAGTTTTTTTGCCATAAAATTAATTGAAGGAATTCCCTTAGGCACTTTGATTCCAAACTGTTCAGCTGGTAAATATCCAAATCGTGGATAATAGTGCTCACTACCTAAAACTAAACAATATTCATATCCTAATTCTTTAGCAATTTGATGGCCTTTGTTAATTAAAGTACTACCAATCCCTTGTTTTTGAAATGCTGGTAAAATAGCTAATGGTGCTAAAACTAATACTGTATCATTTCCAACTTTTGCTGTTGTAAACATAATATAACCAACGAGCTGATTATCAATTTTAGCAACTAATGATAATTTTTGAATATAATTATTACCAGTCCTTAAAGCTATAACTAAATCTTGTTCATTTCCATCACTATGTTCAGCTGTTGCAAAAGCGGCTTTTACTACAGTATATATTTCATTAAAATCTTGTTTTTCTTCTGGTCTTATAATCATTTTATTTTCCTTTTTCAAAGAATTAAAAGTATCGCTAAGCGATACTTTTAATTCTATTCTTCTTCAGATTTATCTTCTTCTGTTTCAGCAGCTTTTTCAACTACCTCTACTGAAGATACCTTGTTTTCTGCATTTACTTTAATTAAACGTACTCCTTGTGTAGCTCGACCGGCTGTTTTAACTTGTTCCATTGGTAAACGAATCATGATTCCATCGTCAGTAATGATTAATAAATCTTCATCGCCATTAACAGCACGCAATGCAACGATTTGACCATTTCGCTCTGTTGCATTAATAGTTTTAACCCCTTTACCACCACGATTTGACAAACGATACTCTTCTAATGGCGACATCTTACCATAACCACGTTCTGTCACAACCATGATATATTTACCTTCTTTATCAGTTGTCATTCCGATAACTTCGCTACCATCAACATTGATTCCTTTAACCCCACTAGCACTTCGTCCCATTGGCCGAACATTAGTTTCTTCAAAACGAACTAATTTACCGTTAGAGGCGGCGATTAAGATTTGATCATTACCACCTGTTAATTTAACCGAAACTAATTGATCATCATCTCTTAAGCTTATCGCAATCTTTCCAGATTGACGAATTCGTTCAAATTCATTGATGTGAACTCGTTTTACTAAACCGCTAGCAGTTACAAAGAATAAATAATAATCATTATTTTCTTCAATTTGCTTACGATTAATACTAATCATCGATTTAACTTGTTCTTCTTTATCAAGATTTAATAAATTTACAACAGGTAAACCTTTAGCCGAACGTCCAAACTCTGGAATATTATATCCTTTTAAACGATATACTTTACCAAAATTTGTAAAGAATAATAGATCATCATGAGTCGACATATTAATTAACGAACTTACAATATCATCGCTATTAGTTGCCATTCCCTTGATTCCTCGTCCACCACGGTTTTGTGTTTTGTATGTATCTACTGGCATTCTCTTAACATATCCATTATTAGTTAAAGAAATAATAACGTCTTCTACTGGAATTAAATCTTCGTCTTCTAAATCAAATGTTCCTTGAATAATTTCCGTACGGCGTTTATCACCATATTTATCTTTAATTTCTTCTAATTCATCATGAATGATCGATAATAAACGTTCTCTATTTTCTAGGATATCTTTTAAATCAGCAATAATTTCTAATAATTTATTTAAATCATCTTCAATTTTTTGTCTTTCCAAACCAGCTAGACGTTGTAATTGCATTTCTCGAATTGCTTTAGCTTGTTTATCAGACATATTAAATTCTTCCATCAATCTAGTTTGAATGATTTCAGTAGTACGACTTGATCTAATTAAATCAATAATAGCATCAATTTGATCAAGAGCTCTTTTTAATCCTTCTAAAATATGAGCTCGGTCTTCAGCTTTAGTTAATCTGAATTTAGTACGTCGTTTAATTACTTCTTCTTGATGATCAAGGTATAAAGTAATCATTTCCTTTAGATTTAATGTTTTTGGTTCATTATTGACCAAGGCAATGCAGTTAGCCCCGAAGGTTGTCTGCAATGATGTTAATTTATATAATTGATTCAAAATTACTTCTGGTTGAATATCCCGACGTAATTCAATTACAACTCGAATACCATCGCGATTTGATTCATCACGTATTTCTGTAATTCCTTCAATTTTCTTTTCCCGAACTAACTGTGACATTTTTTCAATCATCCGAGCTTTATTGACCATATAAGGAATTTCAGTAACAACAATAACTTTTTTACTTCCTTTTTCTTCAATTTCCGTTTTTGCTCGCATGACAATTAGACCATTTCCTGTCTCATAGGCTTTTTTAATTGCTGTTTTACCTAAAATATAACCACCAGTTGGAAAATCAGGACCTTGAATATAATTTTCCATTAATTCCATGATTGTGATATCCGGATCTTTTGCAACTGCTAAAATTGCTTCAATCACTTCTACTAAGTTATGAGGTGGAATATTAGTAGCCATCCCAACTGCAATCCCCGTTGAACCATTAATTAGTAAGTTGGGAATACGAGCCGGTAAAACCGCCGGTTCCTGTTCTTCACCATCATAGTTTGGAATAAAATCAATTGTATCTTCCTTTAAATCACGAACCAGCTCACTAGATATTTTTGACATTCTTGCCTCAGTATAACGTTGTGCTGCTGCTCCATCACCATCGATTGAGCCAAAATTCCCATGACCATCAACTAACATATAACGATATGAGAAATCTTGAGCCATTCTAACTAAAGCTTCATATATTGAAGCGTCACCATGAGGATGATATTTCCCCATAACTTCTCCGACAATACGGGCAGATTTCTTATATGGTGTACCTGGAGTACATCCCAAATCACTCATCCCGTAAATAATTCTTCTTTGAACTGGTTTTAACCCATCTCGAACATCAGGTAAAGCTCTTGATACGATAACTGACATCGCATACTGCATAAAAGAGTTTTTCATTTCAGATGTTAGTTTTACTTTTCTAATTCCCCGTTCTTCCATTATTTATCTCCTTTATCTTAAATATCTAAATCAGTAACGTATTTAGCGTTTTCTTGAATAAATTCACGTCTTGGTTCAACTTTTTCACCCATTAACATATCAAAAATCATATCCGCTTCCATTGCTTCGTCTAAATCAATTTGATTTAAAATTCGTTTTTCAGGATCCATCGTTGTTTCCCAAAGTTGTTCTGCATTCATTTCTCCAAGACCTTTATAACGTTGAATACTATATTTAGCACCTTCACCAATCTTAGTTTTCAAATCATCTAGTTCTTCATCACTATAACAATAATATTCATCTTTACCATGTTTCAATAAATAAAGTGGTGGTTGAGCCGCATAAACAAAGCCACCTTCAACTAACGGTCTTAAATAACGATACAAGAATGTTAACATTAAGATTCTGATGTGCCCACCATCAACATCGGCATCGGTCATAATTACAATTTTATGATATCTTAATTTATCTAGATTAAACTCTTCTCCGATTCCTGTACCAAACGCTGTAATCATAGAACGAATTTCAGCATTTCCAAGGATTTTTTCTAATCTCGATTTTTCAACGTTTAAAATTTTTCCACGTAATGGTAGAATTGCCTGAATTCGACGGTCACGTCCCATTTTGGCACTCCCCCCAGCGGAATCCCCTTCGACAATAAAGATTTCACATTCACTAGCATCTTTACTTGAACAGTCAGCTAATTTACCTGGCAAGTTTGAAACTTCAAGAACATTTTTTCTTCTTGTCATTTCTCGAGCTTTTTTAGCTGCCATTCTTGCTCTTGCTGCAACAATAGCTTTATCAACAATAATCTTAGCTGTATCAGGATTTTCTAATAAAAATTTATCTAATGATGCGCTAATAATATTGCTGGCAATTTTTCGAACTTCAGCGTTACCTAATTTTGTTTTAGTTTGTCCTTCATATTGGGGATCAGGATGTTTAACCGAAATAATCGCTGTTAAACCTTCACGAACATCGTCACCAGATAAAGCTTCTTCATCTTTCTTTAGCAGTCCTTTACTTTTAGCATAATTATTAATAACTCGTGTTAAAGCTAAACGGAAACCTTCTTCATGAGTTCCCCCTTCATGAGTATTGATATTATTACAGAAGGAATAAATATTTGATTGATAACCATCATTATATTGCATTCCTACTTCAATTGTAATTTCTTGCTGCATATCTTCAACATAGATTATTTCTTCATGAATCGGTGTTTTATTTTTATTAATATAGGCAACATATTCTTTAATTCCGCCCTCATAATAATATTCATGTTTTCGATCCACACCGTTACGTTGATCTTCTAACGATAAACGTAATCCCTTATTTAAAAATGCTAACTCTCTAATTCTTTGTCTGAGTGTATCATAATCATAAACAGTACCCTCTTTAAAAATTATTTTATCAGCCTTAAAAGTAACAATTGTTCCTGTTATATCAGAGTCACCAATAATCTTTAATTCACCTGCTGGTTTCCCACCATTTTCAAAACGCTGATAATATTCATGTCCATCACGATGAACATTTACTTCTAACCATTCTGAAAGCGCATTTACAACTGAGGCTCCAACCCCATGAAGTCCACCAGATACTTTGTATCCGCCACCACCAAATTTTCCACCAGCATGTAATACTGTAAAAATTGTTTCAACTGTTGAGATTCCAGTCTTAGCATGAGTACCGGTTGGCATTCCTCGACCGTCATCAATTACTTGAACAACATCATCATCCTTTAAAATTACGCGAATATGACTAGCATATCCAGCTAATGCCTCGTCAATCGAGTTATCAACAATTTCCCAAACTAAATGATGTAATCCCCTAATTGAAGTTGTCCCAATATACATTCCTGGTCTTTTACGAACCGCTTCAAGTCCTTCTAAGACTTGAATATCGGATTCATCATAACTATGTTCTACTTTTTCTTCTGACATTATGTAGCCTCCTTGCCACCCTTAATATAGATTTTTTTTGCCTTTTCAACAATTTGATGATTAATTCCATCAATTGAAGTTGTTGTAATAAAAGTTTGAATTTTCTGATTCAAAATATCTAATAACATATTTTTACGCGCTTCATCTAACTCAGATAAAACATCGTCTAATAGTAAAACAGGATATTCTCCTATTTCATCTTTAATCAATTCAATCAACGCAATCTTTAGACTTAATACAATCGTTCTTTGTTGCCCCTGTGAAGCAAATAAATCTGCAGCATTGCCATTCATAAAGATTTTCAAATCATCTTTATGAATTCCTAAATGACTTTGCATATATCGAATATCTCGCTGATGATTTTTTTTATATAATGCTAAAATATTTTCATACGTTAACTCTTGTTTAAGGAAACAACTGTATCGTAAGCTAATTTTCTCATTATCATTTTTAGCAATTAAATTATAAATAGAAGTTACTTTTTGATTTAAATTCTTAATAAAATCAATTCTTTTTTTAATCAACTCTACTTGCAATCGTGCCATCTGTTCGTCAAGTACTTCTAAATATTCATCACCATCACGATTCTTTTGATTTAAAATTTTTAAATACTTATTTCTCTCCTTAAGTAAATTATTGTATTTACTTAAATTAAAAACATAGATAGGTGAGATTTTTGATAATTCTAAATCAATAAAACGTCGGCGATTATTTGGACTGCCCTTAATTAAATAAAGATCATCAGGAACAAAAACTACGACATTTAAAAGACCAACATATTCACTAATTTTATAAATATCCTGGTCATCTATTTTCGCACGTTTAAAATCACTCCCAAGAATCATTTCTAAACTACGGAGCTTATTATTGGAAGTGACTTCACCTTTTACTTTCGCAAATTCGCAATCAAACATAATCATCTGCTTATTTATATGAGTTTTAAAAGATTTTCCTACTGACAATAAATAAATCGCTTCGATCAGATTAGTTTTACCTTGTCCATTACTGCCAATTAAAATATTGATATCACGATCAAACTCAATAAAAAAATGATTATAATTACGAAAATTGTCTAGACATAATGAATTAACTTTCATTAATCAATAACAAAAGACTCTCCATTAAATTCTATCTGGTCACCAGTTCGAAGTTTCTTGCCTCTTCTTGTTTCCACTTCACCATTAACCATCACTAATTCATCTTTAATAACCATCTTAGCTTCGATTCCACTAGAAACACATCCTGCATACTTTAAAAACTGTCCTAGGGTAATATATTCATCTCTTATTTGAATTTTTTTCATGACTATCCTCTTTTTTTATAAAATCTAGAGTTATTATAACATAAATTGTTGTTAAAATCAAAAAAATAAGCATTTTAACGCATTTTTTATAAAAATGAATAAAATCTTATTTTTTATTAAAATTCGCTCATATTTAAAATTTATCCACATATAAATAAAACAACTAGTAAAAAAATACTTTCACGAAAAAAAAAGCTACATAATGTAGCTTAGAAAGTTCTTACTGGTAAAACTAATTGAATTACATCATCTTTTTCAAAATCTTTAATAATAAAAGGTTTCATTTCTCCAGTAAATAAAATTTTAATTTTTGGTTCATTAAAAGCTCTAATTGCATCAGTTGCATATTTTGAACTAAATGAGATACTTATTGGTGTTCCTTTATAAAAAGATTTATCTAAAATTTCTTCTACAGAACCGATTTCTTGCATATATGATGATAGGACGACTTTTTCATCAGACATATCTAATTTAATAATATTATTTTGTTCATTTGTTAGTAATGAAACACGATCAATAGCATTTAATAGATAATGAGCATCTAAATCTAGTTCATAATCAAAAGCATCAGGAATTAAACGATTAGTATCTGGGAAAGTTCCATCAATTAATCGTGTTTGAATAATATTATTATCAAACACATAAAGGACTTTACGATCAGAAACATACATTTCAATCATTTCATCACGTTCAATAATTTTTGAAATTTCATCTAAAGATTTTTGAGGAATTGTAATATTGAAAGTAACGTCTTCATCTAAAGATACAATTTTCTTAGCTAGACGATAGCTATCCGTTGCTGTACATTCTAATTGACGATTTCCTGCTTTAAAGTTGATTCCTGTTAAAATTGGTTTGTGTTCTTTATCACTAGCAGCAAATTTGGTCTGTGAAATAATATCTTTTAAAGATAGTGCATTTAATAATACTTTTGTTCCAGTTTTTGATAAATCAATTCGTGGATAATCTAAAACATCAGTACCATTTAAGTCAAATTTAGAAGTTGCTCCCGAAATTCTAGTTAAAGCACCATCTAAAATCTCAATTTTAATTTCATCACTATCAATCTTACGAACAATATCTAAGATGTAACGAGAATTTAAAACTACCCCACCAGTTTGATAAATCGTTAAATCTTCATCTTTTTCAATTTTAGTTTGAATTGTAATGTCAGAATCACTACCAGTTAGAATTAAACAATCGTCTTGTAAATCAAACTTAATTCCAGTCAATACTGGTAAGGGACTTCGAATTGAAACTGCTTTAGTTGCTTTAGCAAGAGCATTTAATAATTTAAGTCGTTTTATTTTAAAATTCATAAATTTCCTCCTTGTGACTAATTATATATAATTATTTAAAATAATGCTATTAATATTATTATAGTGTGAATATTGTGCATAAGCATTAAATAAGCTGATATAATCAGTGTTTTTTATGTGTATAACTATGTGTGCAATTTGTGGTAGTTTTGTGTCTAAACGATACCTAATTTGTCTTTTAACTTATTTATTGCTAATTTGTAGTCAGGATCTTTCTTGATTTTAGTTTCTACGCGAGCACATGCTTTCATTACTGTTGAATGATCTCGATTGCTAAAAGTAGCCCCAATTTCAGCAAAAGTAATATCTAATAATTCCCGCATTAAATACATACACATTTCTCTTGGGGTTGTTAATTTACGTGTCTTGTTTTTTGAAATTAGCTGACTGATTGTCAGATAATAGAATTCTGCAGTTGTTTTTAAAATACTTTCTTTAGTTAGGGAACTCTTTGGATTTTGAACAATTTTATCATCTTTAAAAGATTCTAATGCAAAAGCCATATCAATATTATTAGTATGATTCATAATGCTACAGAAGAAAAGACGTTTTAAAGCCCCTTCAAGACTACGAATATCTTTACAATAATGATTAGCCATAAAATCAACAACATCATCTTGAATAATTAAAGAAGGATTATCAAGATTTTCTATCTTTTTTTCTAAGATAGCGCGAGCTGTTTCAAATTCTGGCGGATCAATTCCGAAACTTAATCCTGAATTGAAACGGCTGATTAAACGTGATTCAATTCCTTGTAATTCTTCAGGCATCTTATCACTTGTAATAACAATTTGTTTATTATTATTAATTAATTCATTAAAAATGTGGAAAAATATCTCGCTGCTTTTTTCTTTATTGAATAAAAATTGAATATCATCAATTAATAAAATATCGAGATTTTTATACTTATCATAGATTTCATCACCATCACGGCCTTTCATTGCCCCAATAACTTCATCAACAAAATCTTTACTTGTAATATAACGAATTCTAAGCGCTGGATTTACTTCTTTTGCATAATTTCCAATTGCATTTAATAGATGGGTCTTACCTAATCCAGGATTACTATAAATAAACAGTGGATTAAAATTAGAACCCGGATTAGTAGATACTAATAGAGCTGCATTTTGTGCCATGCGATTAGAACTTCCTACAACAAAGTTATCAAATGTCAAGGTACGATTCAGATTATCTCTAAATGGCGTTTCTTGTTTAACGGCAACAGATTTTTTAAAGTCTTCTTCACCAACGATTTCAAGATTAATTGATGAAGCTAACATCCCAGAAAGAATATCTTCAATGTCTTTTTGGTTATTTTTAATTGTTTCAACATTAAATGAAAATGGGGTTGTAATAATAACTTTGTTATTGTTAATGGATGCTATTTTTGCACTTCGAAAAACAGATTCCATGATTACTTTATCGATTTTACGTTCTTCTGGCAAATTTTGTTTTTCTAAAGTGTCGAGGCATAATTGCCAAATCTTACTATTATCGCTCATTTTTTAACCTCCGCAAACCTCATTATAAGTTAATAAAATGTAAATTTAAAGGATAAAAACAGTTAAAAAAGAGTGTTCACAAAGTTATTCACAATAATTGTTACATTTCCGTAGGTTTTTATTAGAAATTCACAATATTCACAACTTTACTTGTGCATAAAGATTTATGTGAATGTGAAAAATGTGGCTATCTAGTTATCTAGAAACTACTGTTCATAATAAACTCACAATAGCATATTTGTTATTCCAAGCACTTTGAGAGTTTTTCACATTTATTCACATAGTAAAAAATAAGGGTATGACTTTGTGCATAAGTTGTGTGAAGTTTAGGTTAATTTATGATTAATTAGCAAGATTCGTCGAGAAAGAAGTCACAAAATAATGTTACTTTTTATCGAAAATCAAGAAAATCCTTATAAATTAAGGTTTTTTTATTCTTAATAGCAAAAAGAAAAGCACAATTTAATGTGACTTTTGTACAATATAAACTATTTTAATAAATCTGAATTAATAAATTTGTCTAAAAAGATTTTTTAAAATTCACATTATTTTGTGAGATTTGTAAAATGTTAGATTTTCCTAATTATACTTTTTCCCGTAATTTCATTGACTTAACGAGCTTTTTCATATAAAATGGTGAGGCATATGTTATTTGTATAAAAGTATAAAAAATTTTGGAGGTGTAATTAATGAAAAGAACATATCAACCAAATAAGAGAAAAAGATCAAAAACTCATGGTTTTAGAGCTAGAATGGCTACTGTAGGAGGAAGAAAAGTACTTGCACGTCGCCGTAAAAGAGGAAGAAAAGTCTTATCTGCTTAAGAAAAATCCACTTTACGGTGGGTTTTTTTTCTAAAAATTTATGAAAAAAGAATTTAGAGTACGAAAAAATGAAGATTTTAGCCGTATTATTAAGAAAAAACAAAGTATGGCTAATCGTTCTTTCATTATATATTACCTAAAAAATGATTTAGATCATGCTCGAATTGGGATATCAGTAAGCAAAAAACTTGGAAAAGCAGTAATTCGTAACAAAATTAAGCGTCAAGTCAGAATGATGCTTCAACAAACAATTAATTTCGATGATAATTATGATTATATAGTTATTATTAGAAATAAATATTTAGATTTAGATTTCAATTCTAATCTAAATGAGCTAAAATATTTATATAAAAAAATATTAAAAAGGATGGAAAAATAAATGGTGTTAGATAACAAGACTAAAAAAATCTTAAAAGTATTTTGTTTAGTTTTCTTAGTTGCTATCTTGACAGGATGTGCACAAAATCTTGATGCAAACGGTAAATTAATTGCTTCTAGGGCAATTACAAGTTCAACTCCTTGGTCATTTGATGCAGGGTGGTTTGATTTTATCTTTGTAATTCCTTTAGCTAAAGGAATCTTATTCATTAATGATTATGTAGGAAATGTAGCTTTTGGGGTAATTGGGGTTACAATTATCGTTAATATTATCACTTTACCTATTATGATCAAATCAACCGTCTCAACGCAAAAAATGCAATTATTACAACCAGAGATGGAAAAGATTCAACGTAAGTATAAAGGGCGTAAAGATCAAGCTTCACAAATGCGTCAAAATGCAGAGATTCAAAATTTATATAAAAAGAATAATGTAAGTATGTTTGGATCATTTGCAACATTCCTTACATTACCAATCATGTTTGCAATGTGGCAAGCAGTACAAAGAATTGATATATTATATTCTACATATATTTTTGGAATTAATTTAGGGGCTAAGCCAATCAGCCATATTATGGATTTGGATATTGCGTATATTGTTTTATTGGTTTTAGTTGCAGGAACACAATTCTTTGCAATGCAAATTACTCAAATAATGGCAAAACGCTCACCAAAATATCGTCCTAGTCAACAAATGAAGTCGATGAATACAATGAACAATGTAATGACGATCTTCATTGTTTACTTAGCTGCTACAATGCCTGCAGCAATGTCGTTGTACTGGATTACAACAAATGTTATTAATATCATAAGAACAGTATATATTCAATTATTCCATATTGAGAAAGCAAAAAAGGAAGTTGAATCAACAACTACTAATTTTCTAAATAAAAAGTAGGTGAAAATATGAAAAGATATACGGCAAGAACAGTTCAAGATGCTGTAAATACAGCATGTCAAGAACTAGGTGTAACAATTGATGAATTAAATTATGAAGTAATTAGTGAGACAAAAACTTTATTTACTAAAAAAGCTGAAATTGAGTGTTATACAATTCCAATGATCCAAGAATATATTGAAAGTTATATTCGTCGTTTTATTGGAGATATGGGATTTGAAGTGGAAACAGTTTCTTATCTACAAGATGGTCGTATTTACTGTAATATTAATACTAGTAATAATTCTATCTTAATTGGAAAAGCTGGAGTTATTCTACGTGCAATTAACTTTATTGTTAAAAATGCCGTAAGCAATACCTTTAAGAAAAGATTTGAAATTAGCGTTGATATTAACGGATATAAAGAAGACCGTTATAAAAAAGTAGCATCAATGGCTAAACGTTTTGGAAAACAAGTATTGCGCACGAAAGCTGAAATCAAGCTTGATCCAATGCCTGCTGATGAACGTAAAGTAATGCATCAAGAACTTTCTAGATTTGAACATATTAAGACAGAAAGTCATGGTGAAGGAAAAAATAGACATATGGTTATTTCATATGTAGATTAGACACATGTTATCATGTGTTTTTTCTTTAAGGAGTGATATGAAGATGAATATAGAATTAGCAAGGGCAACTGATGTAAATGAGATCGAAGCGTTATATGGAGCAGTTGTAGACGATTTACTAGCCAATGTAAATTATCCTGGCTGGAAAAAAGGAATTTATCCAACTCGTGATGAAGCAATTTTTGGAATAGAAAAAAAAAGAATTATATGTAATGCGGCAAAATGATCAAATAGTGGGGAGTATTGTTATTAATCATGTCCAAGAAGAAAATTATCAATTAGCAGCTTGGAAGATAGATGCACAAGATCATGAAGTTTATGTAATTCATACTTTAGCTGTTCATCCACAATTTAAAGGATTAAAAATAGCTCAAAAATTATTAGAATATGCTGATGAATTAGCTAAAAATAATGGGGTAAAAACAATTCGTTTAGATGTTCGTAAAGGCAATGTGCCGGCAATCAAGCTATATGAGCGTTGTGGTTATACATATGTGGGAGCAATAAATCTTGATTTTAGGGGTTCTGATCTTGGCTTATTTGAATTGTATGAAAAAATAATTTAAATAATGCTTGCCCTATAGTTAGGTTTAAGTAGTATGCTTAACTTAGGAGGACGACTTCATGGATAAAATAGTTATTAATCAAGAACTTTTATTGCTACTTCAAAAAAATAAAATAATCGCCACAACGTCAAACTTTAATTACCGGGATCAAGCAGTCATATCACTAATCAAAACATTGATTACTATGGGATATAATAGTAGTGATATCTTAGAATTGATTGATGAAGAAATGACTTTGCTGGATATTCTAGAATTTCATCAAGATTTGGTAATTAATAAACAATATGAATGCTGCTGTTTAATTAATAAATTAAAGAAAATGATTGAAGAAGTTAAGGAAGAGACCAATGGAATATACAATTAAAGAAGTAACTAAAAAGTACAATCTAAGTGCTTCAACACTTAGATATTATGAAAAAGAAGGATTACTACCTAAAATAAAAAAGAATCAAAGCAATCAAAGAGTTTATGATGATGATGATCTATCGTGGTTAGACATAATTATGTGTATGCGTAAAACGGGAATGACGATAGCATATATAAAAAATTATATTGAGTTGTGTCAAGAAGGTGACAATACGATTAATCAACGATATGAAATTTTTTTGAAACAGAAAGAAATATTATTATTGCAGCAACAAGAGTTGGAAAAGAATATTGAGACAGTGAATTATAAAATTAATCTATATAAAGAAAAGTTATTAAAATAGATAGCAAGAATTATTGCTATCTATTTTTCTTTCAATTATAATCAATATAATAAGTAGGTGATAAGATGAATAAAAATAAATTATTAATGTTCTTTATTATTAATGGACTTTTTAATTTAGCCGCTAATTATGCTCATCCAATTACTCCAACAGTAATAAAAAATCTTCAACTGGGAGATTATATGTTTGGTGTTGCATTTGGGGCAATGATGGGATTAAATTTTTTATTTTCACCATTTTGGGGAAAATTAAATGAACAAATTAACAGTAAAACAACGATGTTGATCTGTAGTATTGGTTACGCAGTTGGTCAAGTTTTGTTTTGGCAAGCAAATTCACAAAATAGTGTGATATTTGCAAGAATGTTTTCAGGCGTTTTTACAGGAGGTTCTTATGTAAGTTTTTTAACCTATGTCGTTAATGTTACACCACCTGAAAAAAGGGGTCAAAATCTAACTGTTTTAGCAACAGTTGCAAGTGTTTGTGCTGCTTTTGGTTATTTTATAGGGGGGATGCTTGGGGAAATCTCAATTGATTTAACCTTTGCAGTTCAAGCAGCTACTTTAGCTAGCTGTGGTATTTTCTTTTATCTTTTTTGTGAAAATGATGTTGTTTCACCAGTCAAACAAAAAGTTGCTTTGCTCATAAAACAAGCAAACCCTTTTAATTCATTTAAACAAGCAAAAGTATTTATAGATAAAAAATATTTAATTATGTTTACGATCTGCTGCCTTGCATTTCTTGGTTTTACTGCTTTTGAACAAAGTTTTAATTATTATATCAAAGATATTTATAATTTAACATCAGGTTATAATGGAATTATCAAGGCTGCAATTGGAATTATTTCTTTAGTTGCTAATGGTACGATTTGTTTATGGATCATTAAGAATACTAATGTTTCTAGATCGTCAATGCTGATTTTATTGTTGAGTAGTGTTACGATGTTAGGGGTTTTAGCAACAAATAATATAATTATATTTATTGTGATGAATATAATTTTCTTTGCATTGAACGCAATCATTATACCAGTGACTCAAGATTTAGTAGCTAGCCGTTCTAATGATACTAATAGTAGTATTGTAATGGGATTTTACAACGCGATAAAATCATTGGGTGGAATTATAGGTGCCTTGATGGCTGGTTTCTTTTATACATTTAATCCTCGCTTACCATTTATTTTTGGTTTTGTTGCTTTCCTTTTAGCAACTGTTTTATCATACTACTATTATCAGCAAAATAAATTGCACAAAAGTTAAAACATTGTTATAAATGTTTTGATTTTTTTTATTTAACAAGAGTAGAATAAAATTATAGGAAATAGTAAAGCTAATGAATCATGATGAGGCTACGTTTTTTAGTATAATTAGTATTATGGTAATAAATAAGATTAAAAATAAATAAATCTGGTTAGCTTAATACTTGCACAACCAGATTTAGCAGAAATTCATTATTTCAAAGAAGTGTGTTAGTATGTAGAAGTAAATAACTAAAACTAACTATATTATTTTTGATGTTTTGTTGAAACTAAAATATTTTTTATTAATACTTCATTATCTTTAGTTTTTTCAAACATATTTAATAATGAATCAGTTGCTTGTTCGATCGTAGTTTGATCTAAAGATTTTCGAATTATTTGCATTGCTTCATATTCATCTTTGCTCAATAATAAATCTTCTCGACGAGTACCGGATTTTTGTACGTCAATCGCGGGAAAAATTCTCTTTTCTTGTAATTTACGGCTTAGTACTAGTTCCATATTTCCAGTACCTTTAAATTCTTCATAAACCATATCATCCATCCGACTTCCTGTTTCTATTAAAGCAGTAGCTAAGATAGTTAGACTACCACCTTCACGTGTATTTCTTGCAGCTCCAAATAAGCGTTTAGGAAAATAAAATGATGCAGGATCTAGACCACCTGATAAGGTCCTTCCTGAAGGGGTAACAGTTAAATTATTTGCTCTAGTTAATCGTGTTAAGCTGTCTAACAAGATCATTGTATCATATCCTTGTTCTGTTAAGCGTTTAGCTCGTTCAAGGGTAGTTTGTGCAACTTTGATATGACTTTCTGATTTTTCATCAAAAGTAGAGTAGATAACTTCAACATTATCAGCATCCAATGCTTCTTTAATATCGGTTACTTCTTCAGGTCGTTCATCAATAAGTAAGATAAATATCTTGATGTTTGGATAATTTTTTGATACAGATAAAGCAATATCTTTTAGTAATGTCGTTTTTCCAGCTTTTGGTGGTGCAACAATAATTCCTCGTTGACCTTTTCCAATTGGAGAAATTAAGTCAATTAGACGCATTGATAATTGTTCATTATCTTTACCTAAATATACTCTTTCATTAGGATAAATCGGTGTTAAAAATTCAAAAGCAATTCTTTTTTTTGCTTGATCTGGATTTTGTCCGTTAACTAAATCAACTCGCATAAGTGCATTATATCGTTCACCATTTTTAGAATTACGTGCATGACCAACTATTTCATCGCCATTTTTTAAATTAAAGCGTCTTATCTGTGATTGGGAAATGTAAATATCACGACTTTCTTGAGTATAATTTTTAGGTCTTAAAAATCCATAGCCATCAACCATTATTTCAAGAATTCCAGATGCTAATTCACCCAATTCGTCTTCTTCTTTGGTATTTACCTTATTTTTATCATTTTTTATACTTTCCATAGTATCTCCTTCTTATTGTTTTATTACAATTAATATTCATTATAATTTAGCTTGCTAGTATTATACAATAAAATTTATTAATATTCGTGATTGTCTTTTTCATTATTTGCAAATATCATTCTAAACTAATTAATATCGTGGTATGATTCTATCAATGAAAGATTGGGGGATTATCATGGATATTATGGTAGTTATTAACCAAATGATTCAATTATTTTTAATTATTGGACTTGGTTATTTTATGCAAAAAAAGAAAATATTAAATGATGAATTAAATACGAAACTAAATTTTATTGTTATTTCAATTACTACACCAGCACTTATTTTTTCATCTGTTTGTACAACATCGATTAGTGAAAAGAGTATGGTCATTTATACTTTAGCAATTGCTACAGCAGTGTATGTGGCCTTACCGGTCATCAGTTTTGTTTTAGTTAAATTAATGCGAATTCCAATGCACCAAAAAGGATTATACATGTTTATGACAATTTTTTCTAATACTGGATTTATGGGATATCCAATTATGAAAGCCTTGTTTGGTAATGACGCAGTTTTTTATACTGCTTTATTTAATATCCTTTTTAATTTAGAAGTATTTACTTTAGGCGTTATTTTAATTAATTATGGGAATGATGTAAAAATGAAATTAAATCCTAAAAATTTACTTTCACCCGGAGTAGTTGCTTCAATTATTGCAATATTTATTTATTTTTTAGAAATTCCAATTCCTGATGTAATTGCTAATTCATGTGGTATGGTTGGGGACATGACAACACCATTAGCAATGATGATCATTGGGGCAACCTTAGCTAATATTAAAGTTAAAGAGTTGTTCACAGAATTAAGATTATACTACTTTACGATTGTTAAACAAGTTATTTTACCAATTGCTGTTTTTCCAATCATTGCATATTTTATCAAAGATCCATTGATTCAAGGAATTACTTTGGTTAATTTGGCAATGCCGGTCGCTAATAGTGCAGTTCTTTTTGCTAAAGAATATGGTGGAGATGTTGAATTAGCAGCAAAAAGTATCTTTATTACTACTCTGGTCAGTGTCTTTACAATTCCGTTAATAGTTTCATTATTGCTTGTTTAGTATACTTTTATATTATTAAGTAAAGAACCTCGTGAATATAACGAGGTTCTTTACTATTTTGATTACAGAAAATATGTGATTAGGGGATATTAATTTTGGGAGAGGTCAATATCCCCACTTAGATTATATCAAACCAAAATAGTGTTATCAAATAAAAAAAGACCAAAATGGTCTAAAAATTAAATTTTTACTTATGAATAAAGTTATTTTTTGAAATATATTATAATTATTTGAAAAAAATAACATTTAATGTCACAAATAACAAGTTAGGGCTTTCATTCCCAAACAAGGCCAAAGTATTGTTTAAATAAATGTGTTATGAGATAGTAAATATGTACTTGATAGGCCATCAAAGTAAAGCAGAAAAAGTAGAAAGAGAGATAAACAAAAATGAAAAAATATAGTGTTTGTATTGTTGGAGGAGGAAGTACCTTTACATTAGGTTTTTTAAAATCATTCTGTCGTATGAAAGAACAGTTCCCATTAAAAAAATTAGTTTTATTTGATATTGATGCAGAGCGCCAAGAACCAATTGGTGAATTTGGAAAAATTTTATTTAAAGAACAATTTCCTGAATTAGATTTCTCATATACAACTGATATTAAAGAAGCATATGAAGGAATGGATTTTGTGTTTATGCAAATGCGTGCAGGGGGATTACCAATGCGTGCTAAAGATGAACATATTCCTTTAAGCATGGGATTAATTGGACAAGAAACATGTGGAGCAGGAGGAATGGCTTATGGACTTAGATCATGTGTTGATATGATCAAAGCAGTTCATGATATTCGTAATTATGCACCTGAAGCTTGGATCTTAAATTATTCAAATCCAGCTGCTATTGTAGCTGAAGCATTAAGAAGAGAATTTCCTGATGATAAGAAAATTTTAAATATTTGTGATCAACCAGAAAATGTTGTTCGTTCATGCAGTCGTTTATTAGGTTGTGATTGGGAAAATTTAGATCCTGTATATTTTGGTTTAAATCATTATGGCTGGTTTACTAATATATACGATATTAAAACAGGGGAAGATTTATTACCAAAATTGAGAGAATTAATTAAGAAAAATGGCTTCTTACCACAAGATGCGGAACAAAGAGATCAATCTTGGTTGGATACTTATGGTATGGTTGAAACTTTAATGAATGATTTTCCAGATTTTTTACCAAACACATATGATCAATATTATTTATATCCAGATTATAAAGCAGCACATTTAGATCCTAATTTTACTAGAGCTGACGAAGTAATGGCAGGACGTGAAAAACGAGTTTTTGATGAATGTCGTGAAGTTATAGCTGCGGGTGTTTTAGGTGATAAATTCGATGATATTAGTGATGCCCATGCAGAAATGATGATCAATGTAGCTGAAGCAATCGCATATAATAAAAATACTCGTCATATTTTAATTGTTGAAAACAATGGAGCAATCGCTAATATGCAGGATGATGCTATGGTTGAAGTCGTTTGTGAATTAGGAATTAATGGACCAAGACCAATGCGTGTAGGTAATATTCCACAATTTTATTTAGGATTGTTAGTAAACCAAGTTTCTTGTGAAAAATTAATTGTTGATGCTTATTTTGAAAATTCATATCAAAAAGCATTAATGGCATTTACTTTAAATCGTTTAATCAATGATGGTAAAAAAGCTCGTAAAGTATTAGATGCTTTAATTGAGGCTAATAAAGGAATGTGGCCAGAATTAAAATAAAATAATAAAAGGGGATTAGTATGAAAAAAAATAAAGTAATGGATTTCTTCTCGGCTTTAGGAAGAAGTTTAATGATGCCAATTGCGGCTTTAGCAGCATGTGGAATTATTCTGGGAGTTACTGCAGCTTTACTTAAAACACAAGTAGTAGAGGCAGTGCCATTTCTACAACAGCCAGTTGTATTTTATATCTTAAATACACTAAAAACAGTATCAAATGTTGTTTTTACCTTAATACCAGTATTATTTGCTATTTCTATTTCATTTGGGATGGCTAAAGAAGATAAAGAAGTTGCAGCATTTGCTGGATTTATTGGCTATTATACTTTCTTAGTAAGTGCAAGTTGTATGATCAATTCTGGTTTTATGAATTTTGATTCATTACAAATTTCAACTATTTTAGGCGTAGAAACTTTAGATATGGGAGCAGTAGCTGGTATTTTAACGGGGGTGACCGTAGCGGCTTTGCATAATAAATATCATAAAGTAGTATTCCCAGTAGCAATTGCTTTTTATGGTGGTAAACGTTTTGTTGCAATTGTCGTTATCTTAGCAATGGCGTTATTAGGACAAGTAGCACCATTTATTTGGGCACCTGTATCAGCTGGAATTAATGGTTTGGGTACATTGATTTCTGAATCAGGTTTATTAGGGGTATTCTCATTTGGATTTTTAGAAAGATTATTAATTCCAACAGGATTACATCATGTTTTAAATGGTATTTTTAGAACTACTGCAATCGGTGGGGTATATCAAGGGGTAGAAGGATGTTTAAATATTTTCTTGCAATTCTTTGATAGTGTTGATATTAGTGTAATGCGTGAATATACACAGTTTTTGGGACAAGGAAAAATGTTGTTTATGATCTTTGGATTACCTGCAGCAGCCTATGCTATTTATAAGACAAGTCCAGGTGAAAAAAAGAATAAAGTTAAAGCATTAATGATTGCAGGAGTTGCAGCAAGTATTGTTTCTGGAATTACTGAACCATTAGAATTTGCATTTATGTTTATTGCACCGCCATTATTCTTATTCCATGCGGTTATGGGTGGTATCTCCTTTATGTTAATGTCATTATTACAAGTAGCAGTTGGAAATACTGGTGGCGGTATTATTGATATGTTTATCTGGGGTGTCTTCCAACCAGGATCTAATTGGTATTGGATAATTATTATTGGTCCAATCTATGCAATTATCTATTATAATGTATTTAAATGGTATTTTAACCGCAAACATTTATCAATTGAAGTTGCGGAAGATGATGGAGACAAGGATACTAATGATACTGCGAGTATTAGTGATAAACAACAAGCGCTAGCAACAAAAATAATTGAAGGCTTAGGAGGATTTGATAATATTATTACTGTTAACAATTGTATTTCTCGTTTAAGAGTTGATGTAAAAGATATGTCATTAGTAAATGAAGAAGAACTTAAGAAGACAGGAAGTATGGGAATTGTTAAACCATCAGAAAATCATATTCAAGTAATTTATGGTCCTAAAGTAGAACAAGTAGCTAATTCAGTTAGAGAAGTTTTAAAATACTAATTAAAAAGGCAACGAATTTAATCAGTTGCCTTTTCTAAAGCTAATTTTTGAGCAGTTAGTTCAATAATTATTTGCATAATTGTAAAGATACCTAGCCTTGAATTTATGTCTACGCCATGATAAGTTAGATTTTCATCATTACTACTTAAAACATAATCACAAGAATCTACTAATGAACCTTTAGCGTTAGATGTAAGTAAAATAATTTTACAGTCATGAGTCTTAGCAATTGTAACTACTTCATCATATATCTTTCCAGCATTGTTTGCTGATACAATAAAAATTGTAGCAGGAGCCTTTAAATTATTAAAGACACTTTTTGATAGATGAAGATCATTGATTAAAATACAATTAATATCAATAGATGATAAAATAGTTTGAAAATAATCAGCAGCCACTAAGCTTAAACTCCTACCTACGACATAGATCGGTTGAGGACTACACAATAAATCAACAACTTCTTCAATAATTTCATAATTTAAGTTTTTAAGATTATCAAGAAAACGGGATAAGGGCTTTTCAATTATCATTTGATAATCAATTTCTTGATGCATACTTTGCTTTAATTCATATTTTAGTTCATTAAAACCAGATAAGCCTAGCTTATTACAAAAGCGCATGATTGAAGCATTAGACATATACGTTGCTTTTGCTAACTGTGATAATGTCATTGATACAACTTCCTTACAACTATTTTCAAGATAATATAGTAACTCTTTTTCATTTTCAGACAAATCTAAAGATTTAGCATTTTCAAGTAAAGCAATCATTATTCCTTTTCCTTTCTAACTAAATAAGTTTTAAATATTACATCAATAATATAGAAAATTGCTAATCTTGAAGTATATTCAGTATCAATATTTTCACGATGATTAACAAAAAAACGAAAATTAATATTTGCTAAATCAGCAATAGCATTCTTAGTATATGGACTAATTGCTATAATTGTTGCATGATTTAAATTAAATAATTTAACAATCTTAACCGTAGTGGGATAATTACCACTAGTACTTATAGCAATTAATATATCATCTTCATTGGCATTACTAGCAATATGTGCTGCTAAACGAGATGATTTATACTTGTAGACATTTTGACGACCAATTGAAAATAACAATTTTTCAAGATAGTCGACAGGAATTCGGGAAATACCTTCACCATATAGATGGATTCTTTTATTACTATCAATCAAATCGATGATTTCTTTTAAATAACGCTCTTTGATTAATAATGAAGTGCTCTCAATATCATCATATAGACTAGTAATAGAATCCATTGAAGAAATTGGTTTCTTTAAATTCGCAATTTCTTTATTTTGCTGTTTTAATGCAAACTTAAATTCAGCAAAACCACTAAAATTAAGTTTCTTACAAAAACGAAGAATCGTAGCAGAAGAAAAGGCAACAGCTTTAGCTAATTCTTGAATACTCATGTCAATAACCTCATCAGGATGATCATAAACATAATGAAGAATATATAATTCACTTTGACTTAGATTTTTAATTATTTCATCATCTAGTTGATTTATTAACATAAGTTTCCTCTTTTCTTTCATATAGTAAAATAATTATACAATAAAGGAGTAAAAAAATGGGATTATTTAAAAAAAAAGATAAATATTTAAAAGCCTTCACCAGTGGTAAGATCATTCCAATTACAGAAGTACCAGATGAAGTATTTGCACAAAAAATGATGGGCGATGGAATTGCAATCTACCCTGATAATAATATAATTGTTGCACCATGTGATGGTAAAATCACAGCTATTATGGAAAATACAGAACATGCAGTTGGAATCACATTAGCAAACGGTGTAGAATTATTAATTCATGTTGGTCTAGATACTGTTAATCTAACAGAAAAGATTTTTTCAGTAAAAGTAGCTAAAGAAAGCTATGTACATACAGGTGAAGAATTAATTACTTTTGATAAAGTAAGACTAAAAGAATTAGGGTATCAAGATATTACAATGTTAGTAATTTTAGATACGGGTAATACTAAGAAACTAGAAATACTATCAGAAACGGAGGCAATTATAAATCAAACAAATATCATTAAATATATAGATTAAATATTTTATTGAAAACAATAAAAAATAATAATAAATATAGATAATATCCAAGGGTAATGATATACTATGTACTAGCGAATCCTGTTGGATTTTATTGAAAATAAAATGAAACAACTGAAATGAAAAAATAATATTTGAAGAGGGAGATCATGCTAACTGCATTAATTTATAGCATAGCTCTCTTTTTTATGTTATCAAGATATAAAATTAGGTTGTGATAAAAAAAGTTAGACCAATCTTTAGATAAATTTAATTTTGTAGATAAAATCAGTGTATATTGAAGTTGATAAGTAAAGAAAGATATACAAGTTTGCAGGATTTTGTTATAGTTAGCCAGTGATAGGAGTAGTTTAAATGGAGATAAATATTGCAATTTGTGATGATGACAAAAATTACATAAACGAAATAATTCAGTATTTAAATAATTGTAGTTGGAAAAGAAATAATAGTTTTGTATATCATACTTTTTATTGTGGAGAGGCATTATTAGAAAGTAAGCAATATTTTGATTTTATAATTTTAGATATTGAAATGGATAAAGTTTCAGGTATAGAGGTAAAAGAAATATTTTATAATCGAAATAATCAATCAAGAATTATTTTTCTAACCAACTATGAGGAATATATGAGTGATTCATTTGGGAAGAATGTCTATGGATATATCAGTAAAGATGTTCTTCATAAGATGGATATCCCGCTTAATAAAATATTTAAAGAACTTTTAGAACATCGCTTAATTAAAATAAGCGAAGATATAATTGATTTATATGAAGTATATTATGTAAAAGCCGATGGACCATATATTAATATTCATACAAATGGCAGTTATGAAGTTTATCGCATGACACTTAAAGATTTTGCTAATAAAATACATAATTCAAATTTTATTAGAATTCATAAATCTTATTTAATAAATATGAGGTATATTAACGAAATAAATAATAAGTTTTTAATTTTGGATAATGATGAAAGATTACCGATATCAAAGAGTAACCGTAAAACAGTATTAATTACTTATAGAAAATATTTATTGGAGAATATAATTTATGACTAGCTGGATAATTTTATTAATTAAACAGTATATTGATATAGCTAAATATTTATTAATTGGTGATGCTATATTTGATTTAAATAATGATAAGAAAAAGAGAACTAAAGAAAATATCATATTATCTAGTATAATTTTAGTAATATATATAATATTTTATAGTAAAATAGAGGATATATGGATAGATTTAAATGCACTGATATGTTTAATCTATCTAATTATTATTTATAGAGATAAATTATTTAAAACATTTAAAGTAGTTATAATTACTATTTTAATTACAACAGTATTAGAACAATTTATGAATTTATTTTTCAAATATAACCTTTATGAACCACCAAATATGCAGTTTGTTATATCAAATATTTTAAGATTATTAATTGTGATATGCGGAGTTAAACCAATAAAAATGGCTAAATTAATTTATATTAAGAAATATAATTTATCTGAAATGCCGTGGTATATATTCATGAATGTTATTTTTTGTTTTAGTGCAACTTTATTTCCGCAATTTATAGTTGTAATGTATCACGATATTGTTAGCTCAAGGGTATCAATGTCAATTATAATTGTTGCACACTTGAATATAGTTATTTCATTTATATCAATTATTTTGTTTATTAAGAATAAGAAAGAAAAAGAACAATATTATTTAGATAGTATAATGAAAGATAAAACATTGAAATTACAAGAAGATTATTATAAAAAAATTATTGATAATTATTCTAATATTCGTAAGTTTAAACATGATATTAAAGGACATTTGGCAGTTGTAAATGAATTAATAAATTCTAAAAATTATGATGAAGCAAATATTTATATAGGAAATATGTCGGAAGCAATAACTGGTAAAGATATTTATAACACTAATAATATCTATATCTCTAGTATTTTAAATTCATTTGATCAAACATTTAAAGATAGTCATATTCAATTTGATTTATCTTATTATGTAATTGGTAATATACAGATGGATAGTATGGATGTATGTTCACTATTTTATAATTTAGTATTAAATTCTATTGAAGCAAATTATAAATTAAGTAATAATCGTTTTATTAAGCTATACGTTGCAAATATAAAAAGAAATTTATTAATTAAAATTATTAATCCTGTTGATAAATACTTTGATATAAATATAATCAAAGAAAATAAAACCACAAAAGAAGATAAAGAAAATCATGGCCTTGGATTGATTACTATTAATAATATTATTTTGAAATATAATGGAAGTATTGATTATAGTGTGACTAATCAAAGTTTAGTTATTGATATAACATTATTAAATGTATTAAAAATTTAAAAAATTGTTTAATACATCTAATAAAATACAAAATAATTCATTAAAATACAAGAAACAACAAAAGAAAGATTTTATCGTTATTATTTCCTCGTAAAGGAGGATTTAGCGGTGCAATTATATAGTTTCTTTGAATGGATAATAGAATGGCTATACGGGAAAAAATAATTAAATAATATTTATTTTTCCTAAAGATAACGTCTCTTGTGGGGAGGGAAGTTTATCAAATATTGTCAGGGCACTTTGACAGACACATAATATAATAAAAACTACGGGTTATATTTCCGTAGTTTTTTCTTATTTACTATCAACTATTTTCCTTTATATTCAATAAAATGACCTTTATAGTGGTTTTTTGCTTCATACAGAGCTTTATCAGATTTCTTCATTAATTCTTCGATAGTATTATTTGGACCACTGCTACATACAAAGCCTCCAGATACTTTTATTGATTGATATGAATGATCAGGAAGTTCAATTAATTCTTCTTTAAAATAAGACCATAATTTATTTAATTGATTTATTATAGTATTTTTATCTTGATAATTATAAATAAAGAGACAAAATTCATCACCAGATCGTCGTGCGATTAAACAATTTGATTTAGAAAGCTTATTTAATGCGTAGGTCAAACGTTTCAAATAATGATCACCAAAATCATGACCATAAGTATCATTTATATGTTTAAATGAATCTAAATCAACCATTACAGCTGCATATAAATGATTATAATTATTGTTATTAATGACTAAAGTTACTTCTCTTTTGAATGATGGGTATAGTAATAGTCCAGTTAAATGATCATGATCTTTTTCGTACTGAATTTGTTTTTTCTTTAAAATATCAGAAGAAACATCATTAACAGTTCCATAGAAACCATTTTCATCTTTCACAAGTCGGATTTTTATAAAAGTATCTTTTTCAAGACAATAAACATCACTCTCACTTTCAATTGGATTGCTAATAATTATTTGTAGTTTTTTTAATAGTTGTTTTGGATCAAGATACATTTGATTTGCTTCTTCATCACTTAAATGGAGCAGTTCTTTCAATCTTGCAGTGGCAAAAAGTTGTTTCGTATCATTTTGATATTCAAATGCTGCTAGTGGGATATCGATAATGGAGATAATTTTTGATATTCGATCAGCGGAGTTGACAACACTATTAACCATACTGTTGATTCCAGAGCTTAAATCTATCAATTCTTGATTATCATCAGCTTTTACGACAGTATTTAAATCGCCATTTTTTATTCTATTTAAATCATTGAGGACACTATGAATTCCTTTTAATACTTTTTTGTTTAATATAACATTGATTGACACAACGATAACGATTTCGATTGCAATTAAATAAGCACCAATTAATAATAAATCACTTGAACGATTTTTATATAAAATATCTTTTGGAACAGTTGCTCCAATTAAAATATTATCATATTCTCTAGTTACAAAAAAATTTTCAGTTTTGTTTCCAATATCTTTAAAAGTACCAGATTGACAATCTTTTAAATTATCATAAGTATAGTAACTTGCTTCTTTGTCGTCTAAATCATTAGTGCTGGCAATCAATTCGTTGGTTGTTTTATTGATTGCAAAAAGCTGCTCACCTTCATTTGTGGGAAATCTAGAAAATATATAGGAATATGTATTCCTTTGTTGTGCTTCTAAAAGTCGTGTTGGTTCAAGACCGACTTGTACTAATCCTTTTTTGTCTTTACGAGCCACTCCAACATATTTCATAATTTTACCTTCAGCAGTATTAGGCTGAGCATCTTGAATAACATATTCATCAGGGTCATCGCTTTCTAAAATTGGTAAAAAACCACGCATTTGTTCACCATTATGAAAATCCAAACCAACATATTTAGGAACTGATGAGTAAGCAATTAAACCCTCACTATCACTTACATGTAATTCATCTACATCAAGTAGTGTAGCTAAATTTTGAAGTTCAGTGACACTTTCAATGATATTAGGATTTTTTTCAATAACATAAGCAAATGCTTTTGCTCTAGTTAAATAATCTTCATCAAGACTAGATTTCAAAGATACTAATTCGGTACGATTATTTTCAATTGTTTGAATTACTTGATTAATTTTTAAATTAAATGTTTCTAAAGTTCGGGCTTGTAAAGAATCAGTTGATAAGAAAAAATTTATTAAAAGAACAGAGGCTAATGAAATAGACATGATTATGATAATGTATTTCCTAAATATCTTCTGCATTTAGCCACCCTCTTCCAATTTGTAATGTATATATATTATTATAGCATTGTTACTATGTCTTGATAATAAAAAAGGATACAGATTATTTTGTATCCCGTTCGCAACCAAAAATAATATTTGCACTTTGGCGTGCTTTAGTTAAAACATCCATGACGATTCGTGAATGTTCAAGCATTTTATTACATGTAGTAAAGTCATTATTATCAATACATTCCGCAAAAACTTTAAATTCGCTATACATTCGATGATAGTTACCAGTTGGTAGAATCTCACTATCTCGGCCATTTCTTAAAATTTGCACATCAGTTAGAACACTGGTAGGACCATCAATTTTTACACAACCTTGGTCACCTTGAATTGTAGAAATGATTGGAGCACCACAATCTTTAGCACCAATACAGATTGCTTTAAATGTTGGATATTCCAAGATAGCAACTCCTGAAGTATCAATTCCTTTTTCAATATTAGCAAAATATTCTACTTTATTAGGGGCACCAAATAAACCAACAACAAAATGAATATTATATACATTTAAGTCCATTAAAGCCCCACCAGATTTATTGACATCAAATGCTGGTAATATTTCACCACGTTTAAAAGCGTTATAACGTGAAGAATATTGGGAATAATTAGATGAAATAATACTGATTTTCCCAATCTCAGATATTTTTTCTTTTATTTCTTTAAAAGTTGGAAGATACTGGTTTGTAATTGCTTCAAATAAAAGACAATTTTGTTGTTTAGCTAAAGCAATTAATTCATCTAATTCATTGACATTTGAAGTAAATGGTTTTTCACAAATAACATGTTTATTATGCAATAAGGCTTTTTTTGTATATTCGTAATGGAGATGATTTGGTAAAGCTACATAAATAGTATCTATTTCATCATCATTTAACAATTCATCATAATCATAGTATGCTTTTTTTATATGATGTTTATTTATAAGTGTTTCAATTTTTTCTTGAGATTCTTTTCTCCCTAATATTGCCGTTAGTTCTATTTCATCAATAATATCAATGAATGTTAATAAATCGTAGACGATCATTCCGCTACCGATAATTCCAAGTTTCATGTTGAATTCCTCCCTGCTTACCACCATTATAGCATTGATTAGGTATATTAATTAATAATAATTTATGATAAAATACAAAAGATAAAGGAAGGTGATATTTTGAACGAAGATATTATTGTTGCAATTGCAACAAGTCGCTTAGAAGCTGCAATTTCAATGATTAGAGTAAGTGGTCCAGATTGTATTGCCTTTGTTCAAAAATTCTTTACAGGCAAAATAATAGAAAAACCTAGTCATACGATCAATTATGGATATATCATTGACGATGGAAAAAGAATTGATGAAGTGTTAGTTAATATTTATCGAGGTACAAGAACATTTACAGGTGAAGAAATGGTGGAAATAAATTGTCATGGTGGTGTTTATATTACTTCACGAGTATTAGAAGTGTGTATCAAAAATGGTGCTAGAATGGCTGAGCGTGGTGAGTTTAGTAAAAGAGCATTTCTTAATGGTCGAATTGATTTATCACAGGCTGAGGCAATTAGTGATATTATTACTGCTAAAAATAGTTATGCAACAGATTTAGCGTTAAAAGGAATTAGTGGTAGTATTAGCGGTTTTATTGAAGATTTGAAAGAAGATTTAATTCAAATAATCACTCAGATCGAAGTTAATATTGATTATCCTGAATATGATGATGTTGAGGAATTGACTGCTTCTTCGTTATTACCACGAAGTGCCAATCTATTGACTAAAATGAATAAGATTCTTGATGATTCTAAAAATATTAAATTAGTTAAAGAGGGAATTAAAACAGTTATTATTGGACGTCCTAATGTTGGTAAGAGTAGTTTATTGAATGCTCTGCTTCGAGAGGATAAAGCAATTGTAACAAATATTGCAGGAACAACCCGGGATATTGTTGAAGGAAGTATTAGCATTGATGGAGTAGTTCTCAATATGATTGATACTGCAGGAATCCGAGAAACTGATGATATCATTGAAAGTATGGGGGTTGAAAAGTCTAAAGAACTGATTCACCAAGCGGACCTTGTTTTATTGGTAATTGATGGTTCGCAGTCATTAAGTAGTGAAGATATGCAGTTATTAGAACTAACAGAAGATGCTACTAGAATTATCGTGCTTAATAAAGCCGATCAAGGAACAAAAGTAGATTTAGATGGTATTGTTATTAGTGCTAAAGATAATCAAATTAGCACTTTGACAGAAGAAATCAAAAAAATGTTTGAGTTAGGTAAGATTATTGATAATAATGATCATATTCTGACAAATGCACGTCAAACAATGTTATTACAACGTGCTAGTCAGGCTTTAAAGCAAGCTGTTGAAGCTATGGAAATGATGATACCAACGGATTTGATTGTTACTGATTTATATGAATGTTGGAATAATTTAAAAGAAATATTAGGAGAGAAAGCGAAAGAAGATTTATTAGATGAATTATTTAAACGCTTTTGTATAGGTAAATAAAATGGACAAAAATAGAATTTTATCGGCTAGATTTCTAGGCTTTTCAAAGTATTTAGGGATTGTGGCAGCTATATCGTTTGTAGTATTTCTAATAATTAATGCTTTTAATACAGGTAATGATATATTATTTTGGATTAGCTATGTTTTATTGATGTTATCAATAATTGGAGCTATTCAATGTATCTGTCTATATTTTATTGGTAAATATTATGGTTCAAAATCTAAGTAGGTGGTTAAATGGATAAAACTTATGAACGAATAAATAGTTTATTTGAACATGGATTAATTGATAGCGGAATAAGTATTTTGATATCAGTTGTTATAGTTTTGGTTATTAATAAAATAATCAATAAAATTATAAAAAAGAAGATAAATGATCCGTTGAAATTAGTTTTTCCAATGCGTATTAAAAAAATCGTTTTAGTAACAATTGTTTTAGCAATTATTATGAGTGAAATTACGGCGATGCAGTCAATCATTAAGGCTCTGCTGGCCAGTGGAGGAATCTTAGCAGTTGTAGTTGGGTTAGCATCACAAGAAGCTGCAAGTAATATGATCAATGGTTTTATGATCATGACTTATAAGCCTTATAAAATTGGTGATTTTGTCAATGTTAGAGAATATAATGTTATTGGAACTGTAATTGATATTTCAATGCGCCACAGTGTCATTGAAACATTAGAAAGAACACAGGTAATTATACCTAATACGATAATGAATAAAGCAATTATTGAAAATGTATCTAATGTTAAGACTCAAAAAGCCAACTATTTATATCTTGAGGTTTCTTACGAAAGTGATATTCAAAAAGCAATTGAAATTATTCAAGAAGAAGGAAGTAAACATTCATTATGTTTAGATGGCAGAACTAAAGCACAAAAGAAAAAACATGAACCAATGGTTAAAGTTCATTGTGTCGAATTTAATGATAGTGGAATTCAATTACGAGCAACATTATTCTCTAAGGATAGTGGTGCTGGTTTTCAATTATTATCAGATTTGCGTTTGATTATTAAGAAACGTTTTGATGAAAACGGGATTGATATTCCATATCCGCATCGAGTTGTAATTAATGAAACTAGAGAAAAAAATGATGAACAAACAAAATAGGTGGTTAGATTTAGCTCAAGAGTTACAATTTTTAGCTCAAGGTGGATTAGCATATACAAAAGATAAATTTGATCAAGAAAGATTTGAGCGAATTCGTCAAATATCTGCAGAAATGGTCGCTTTACAAAGTGATTTACCGATTGCAACAGTTACTTCATTATTTTGTAATGAAACAGGGTTTCAAACACCAAAATTAGATTCTCGTGGTGCTGTTTTTAAAGGTGATAAGATTTTGCTGGTGCAGGAATCTGATGGACGCTGGTCAATTCCCGGTGGTTGGGTAGATGCTTTAGCAAGTGTTAAGGAAAATACAATTAGGGAATTACAAGAAGAAGCCGGGATTGAGGCTCAGATAGTTAAAGTAATTGCAATTCTAGATCGTAATATTCATAATACGCCTCGCTATGCGTATGGAATTACTAAGATTTTCATAGAATGTTCTTATCTTGGTGGTGCATTTAAACCAAATATCGAAACACTTGATAGTGGTTATTTTAGCCTAGATGAACTTCCTGAATTGGCTGAGGAGAAAGTAACTTTAGAACAGATAAAAATGTGCTTCAAAGCACATTTTGATGATAATTGGCAATGTTTATGCGATTAATAGACAATTACTGGGTTGATTTATTCAACCCTTTTATTTTATTGATTATTTGATAAAATATAGATACGATCAAATAGTTAAAGGAGGTCTACGAAATATGATTATAGAACACTTATTAGATGATAATAACCTTACCAATACTGAAAAAAGTATTGCTCAATTTCTTTTAAACAAAGATCAAAAAATTAATAATCTTACAAGCAGTGAGTTGGGAAAACAGAGTTATACTTCACAAGCGGCAGTAACCCGTCTTTATAAGAAATTAGGGTTCAATAATTTTCGTGAATTTTTATCTACATTGATCTTAGAAAGAAATGATTATCTTAAATATAATGATCTCCCAACTGAGCATCCTGAACAGTATTTTACATCTTTAGAAGATACTGAAAAAGTAATTGCCTCTTTATATGAAAAAGCGATGATTCAGACAAATCGATTACTAGATAAAAATGTTGTTAATCGTGTTTGTAATCGGATATTGAGTGCTTCGTTTATCGATATTTATGGAATTGGTCTTTCAGATACGATTGCTAAAGAAATGTGTTTTAAATTACAATCATTAGGGCTTCCTTGTTCATATCAAAATGGTATTAATATTAAATATATTGATAATATGCAGCAGCATCAAAGTAACGTCTCGATCCTTATCACTACGACCGGCGATAATAACTTAATTAAAGAAATTGCTAAAATCTTAAAAAATAGGAATGTATATACGGTCGGGATATTAGGTAAAAAGGGTAAGGATCTAATTCAGCTGTGCCACGATTATCTATTATTTGATACTAGTTTATTTGAAGATATTGATAGCTTATGTGCTACTTTTAGTGCTGAATACGTAATCAATATTTTATATGCAACATTGCTCTATCGTCTTGAATTATCTAATTATATGCACTATTTAAAATAGCTGTCAGTTGATTATTTTTCTAATGCGTTTAAAGCTTGATTAAGAACCTTTTCACCATCCATCATACCGTAAATACGCATATCAATAAGCTCAACTGGAACAGTATTGTTTACTTCTTTTTTAATATTATTAAGTAAATATCTGATTTGTGGACCAACAAGAATTACATCAGCAGGTTCTTGGGCAAATTCATTTGGTAATTCTTTTTCACTTGTTGACCAGATTTTGCAATCAATTTCTTTTGTTTTAGCAACTTCTCGCATCCGGTTTACTAATAAACTTGTAGACATTCCTGCACAACATACTAATAAAATCTTTTTCATAATTTTCTCCTTAATTTTTATTTAATTTAGGTACAAATAATTGTTTGACCTAGGAAAATATATTCTTGAATATCGTCAATTTTAATTAACCGAGGAATATATTCTTGTGGTAATACTGTTTTTAACTCATTTTCTAAATCTTCAATATTAGGTAAAAGACTACAAAAGATAACGATTGCCTCAGGCCCAATTACACTAATAATCGATAAAGAAATATATTTAACAATTTTAATAATATCTTCTGGTGTTTTATATACATTAGCACCTTTCTCTAATAGATTTACGGGGAGGTATTTCATTTCACCTGCCACGTTATGCTTGCCATTGATTAATTTATTATCAATGATGATACCAGCACCAGCTTTAGTACTCATTGGCTGAAAAAGTAACACAATTGATGAGTATTGATTTTGAGTAGCATGATAGCCAATTGCTGCGGTATTAACATCGTTTGTAATAATAAATTTTTGTGAATATTTGCTTGTAAACAATTTTTTATAATTCATATCATCAAAACCATTAATACTGGCAGTTGTAGCAAATCCATTATTAACAATTCCTGGTGTTGAAAAACCAATAACCTCAATACCTGGATAATTTAATAAAACAGTATCGATAACATCATAGATGTCTTGAATTGTAATTCGTTGTTTAATTGTTTCATTGTTTACAATAATATCACTTTGACTTTGATAAAGTCGATATGCAATATGAATCCGATTACGATTTCTAAAAAGAGAAATACATAGAATTTTACGATGAAAGGTGATGGTTTTATTTCTAATCGAAAGCAATTGAACTTGACCATTTTTGTTACGTTTTTTAATTAGTTCTTGGTCAACTAGATTAAGAATTTCTTTTACATCATATTTAGCAAATACTTGTGCAGGAATATTAAGTAAATATTTATCTTTAAAAATCTTTTTAACTTTTGCATACATAAAAGAAACTTGAGGTGCTAGTAGGATTACATCATATTGTTCACCTTTTTTGAATAATTCGTTGTAGCCAGTTGCTGCAATTTCATAATCAAGAGCAAATAACTGAATTGCTTCATCAATCTTATAAGCAAAATAAGTTGTTGTAAGACCACCACTGCAGCATAATAAGATTTTTATTTTTGGTTTCTTGATCAATGTTTTTAAACATTCAACCATTTCATAAAATAGATTAATTGCATGATTTATGTTATTCATTTGAAAGTGTAAAAAGAAACAAGATTCTTGATCTATTTTACCAATAACATTTAATTCAATAATATTGAATTTATAAAAAATAACATTAGCTACACCATACTTTGTCTCCAAGATAATTTTATTTTGATCTTTTGATGAAAGCATAATTTGACAATTATCGATCTGTTGAAATAAAATCCACTTTTTATATATCGATGTATATACATCTTTTAGGAAATCTTCCATTTTCACCTCCCCTTTCAGTAATAACTGATAACTAATTAAATAATAATCAAAATTATTGGCTAATAAAATGAAGATTAGTGTTTTAGGCTAGTTTATTTAAAAGTTACAACTTGATAAATAAAAAAGTGATTAATCTAGTCGCTTTAGTTGAAATATTTTTAAAATTTGATTGACTATAAGGTAATCTTATAGTTTAAGATGGAGAAAGACTGGAGGAATGAGGATGAAAAATTATATTTTTAAAGATTTCTTAAAATATACATCGTTAAATGTTTTAGGAATGATTGGTTTATCATGCTATATTCTGGCAGATACTTTTTTTATTGCAAATGGTGTTGGTGAAATTGGATTATCAGCTCTAAATTTAGCTTTACCAATGTACTGTTTAATAAATGGTTTAGGACTAATGATTGGAATCGGTGGGGGAACACGGTATTCTTTGTTAAAGGTAAATAGTAATAGAACCTCACAAAATATAATTTTCAGTAATGCTCTTTATTTTATGCTTATTCTAGCCATTATTTTTGTTGTTTTGGGACTAAGTGCGTCGACATCATTAGCAAATCTTTTAGGGGCTAATCAAGATACAACTATCTATACTGCAACTTATTTAAAAACAATTATGTTTTTTGCACCAATGTTTATGTTGAATAATTTATTGATTGGCTTTGTTCGTAATGATGATAATCCGAGATTAGCAATGATGGGAATGTTAATTGGTAGTTTAACTAATGTTGTTTTGGATTATATATTTATTTTCCCTTTTGGTTTAGGAATGTTTGGGGCTGCTTTAGCAACAGGGGTAGCACCGGTTATTTCAATTTCAATTATGTCTCCATATGTAATCAAGAAAGCTAATTTTAAATTTCTTAAAACAAAATTATGTCTTAACCATTGTAAAGATATTTTTTTATTAGGATTATCAGCTTTAATAGGAGAATTAGCTACTGGAATAGTAATGTTGTTATTTAATTTTACTTTGTTGAAGTATAGCGGGAATATAGGTGTTGCAGCCTACGGAATTATTGCTAATATCGCTTTTGTTATTGTATCGATGTTTACAGGGGTTGCTCAGGGAATTCAACCAATTATTAGTAAAAATCTTAGTTTTAAAGAATATCGAAATGTAAATTTAGCTTATCATTATGGTCTTTGGACAGTTATTATATTTGCAGTTATTGTTTATCTTAGCAGTTATTTTGCTGCTGCTCAGATCGTAGCTTTGTTTAATTCAAGTAGCAATCCGGAATTGCTGGATTTGGCAGTTAGAGGAATTCATATTTATTTTGGGGGCTTTATTTTTGCAGGAGTAAATATGATTAGTGCCACTTTCTTTAGTGCAAGCGATAAACCACGTCAAGCTTTTATAATTTCATCATTACGAGGTTTTATTTTAATTGCACCAGTAATATTTATTTTATCAACTATTTTTAAAGTAGATGGAGTTTGGCTAACTTATGTGGTAACAGAATTGATTACTTCTATAATTACTATTATTTTAAAAAGAAAATCCGATTTTAGTCTTCACTAGAATCGGATTCTTTTTCTTCTGATTTTTTAATTGTTAATTTGATTTTTGTTACACGATTACCTTTTACACCAGTAATTTTAAATGTAAGATTTTCATAAGTTACACTACGTTCTTGATTATCATCAGGAATTTCTCCTAATAAATGAAGAACAAAACCACTGATTGTATCATGATTAACATTATCTAATTTTAAATCTAATTCATCATCAAGATCGTCAATTAGATAATTTCCATCAACGATAAAATTATAGTCATCTATTTTTTGTAGTTTAGGTTCATCGTCATGATCATACTCATCTTCGATATCTCCCATGATTTCTTCGATTAGATCTTCAACTGTGACGATCCCTGAAAACCCACCATATTCATCTACAAGAATTGCAATATGTTGGCGATCTTCTTGTAGTTCTTTAAATAAATCATCAATATTTTTAGTCTCTAAGACAAAGTATGGTTTTCGTAATAGCTTACGAATATCAACATTGTCAAAACCAACTTGTCTAGCTTCAATAGCAAAATCCTTCATATTTAAAATCCCAATGATATTATCAATTGAATCATCATAAACAGGAATTCGAGTATACTGCATTGACATCATTTGATCAATGTTCTCACTTAATGGGTCATTAATATCAATACAATAAACATCAGTTCTTGGGGTCATGACGTTTAAAGCTAAACTATCATCAAATTCAAAAATATTGGTAATCATGTCAGTTTCAATTTCATTGAAAACTCCTGTCTCTTGTCCACTTTCAACCATTGAACGAATTTCTTCCCGTGACAAAGATTCTTCAACATTTTCATCATCCATTCCAAATAATCTTAAGACAAACTTAGTTGACCAAGATAAAATTTTAATAAATGGTCCAGCAATTTTACTGATGATCAAAATAGGCTTAGCACAGAACATTGAATACCATTCCGCTTTTTGTAAAGCGATTCTTTTTGGAACTAATTCCCCAAAGATTAAAGTAATAAAAGAAATTAAAATAGTAATCAAGACAACTGCGATTGTATCAGCGTAAGGAATTGACCAAACTTTTAAAAGATTAGCTAAACTAACAGAAATACCCGTAGCAGCACTAGCTGAGTTAAAGAAACCTGCTAAAGTAATCGCTACTTGGATCGTTGATAAGAAGTTAGTTGGCTGATCTAATAGTTTTTCTACTAACTTAGCTTTCTTATTTCCTTCCTCGCTTAAACGACGAATCTTGTTTTTGTTTACCGAAACAATTGCCATTTCGCTAGCCGCAAAATATGCATTGATTAAGGTAAGAACAACGATTAAAATTAATTGCAATGTGATTGAAGACTCGGGGCCTGCATCCATAAATTAAAACACTCCTTTTTTATGTAATTAAATTTTATGAGAATTATTCTATCAAATTCATGATTGAATGTAAATATTTATAGCCAATGAAGATTGTTAAGATTTGATTAAATGTCCTGCCAATATTATACTGAGTATATAAAATAATGCAGGTAATTTAATATAAAGAGGTAATTTAATGAAGAATTTCGATTATAAGGGAAGTTATATTAATAAAACAAATCATCATATTTATATTGCTCCTACTGAAGAATTAAAAGATATTATTGCTCATTATACAATTACTTTTCCTAGTGAAGTTCCCGCCTCATCAAAATTATTTCATATTATTCCTGATGCTAGTGGCTGTTTTATTTTTCAGGGACGCTCTCGAAGAGATTTTTGGGGTCCAATGAGTGAAATCGTGGTTTTAGAAAATGATTTGCAAAAAGCCCCAGCTCGTTTCTTTGTAGAATTTAGACCAGGAGGATTGTATCAAATTAGTGGTTTACATCAAAAAAAACTTGTAAATCAGCGTCAGCAATTGAGATATTTAGATGTGCAGCTTGATGAAGAGTTAGCATTACTTTATCAATCATGTAAAGATTATGAACAGTTGATCAAAGCTTTTAATAAATATTTTACGGGAAAAAGAAAAGTTAATTTATTACCAGCTCGTTTGATTAGAGCTAAAGAAATTATTGATCAGGATCACGGAAATGTTAGTTTAGAAAAGGTAGCTAGTGATTGTCACCTTTCTTCACGACAATTATTACGTGATTTTCATAATTACATAGGCTTGAGTGGTAAGGAATATGCTAAGGTAGTAAGATTTAATTATTTATTAAAGCAAATAGAAGAAGATGATTTTTTATCTTTAGCATTGCAAGGGGGCTATTTTGATCAGGCTCATTTTAACAAAGTGTTTAAGCAGATTACAAAAACAACTCCTAAGAAATATTTATCGAACTTGGCGGATTTTTACAATGAAATATATAAGTTCTAAGTTATAATTTGCTTAGGATGGTGATGAAAATGATTGAATCGAGATGTGGAATTATATGTAGTGAATGTGAGTTTAAAAGCAAGATTGGGTGTGCTGGATGTATTAATATCGAACATCCTTTTTGGGGTGAAATTTGTCCGGTTAAATCGTGCGTAGAAACAAAAGAATTAAATCATTGTGGTGAATGTGAAGATTTTCCATGCAAATTGGCTAAATCGTATGCTTATGACGAAAAACAAGGGGATCAGGGAAAACGTTTAGAACAATGCAGATGTTGGGGTAAAATCAAATGAAATTAGAAGCAACTGTCTTAGCAGTCAAAAATCTCGAAGTTTCTAAACAGTTCTATATGCAATTGTTTGATCAAAAAATAATTTTAGATCATGGTTTAAATATTACTTTTGATGGTGGTTTTGCTTTACAAAAAGATTTTGCCTGGCTCGTTGATGTCCCTAGTGATTGGGTTTGTGATAAAGCTTGTAATATGGAATTATATTTTGAAGTTGATGATTTTGATAAATTTATAAAAAAGTTGGAGACATATCCAAATATTAAATATGTTCACCCAATCAAAAAATATAATTGGCAACAGCGGGTAGTACGAATCTTTGATCCCGATAATCATATGATTGAAATTGGTGAAGCAATGGATGTAGTAATTACAAATCTATTATTGGCTAAAAAAGATATAGATGAAGTAAGTAGAATTACACAATATCCTATTGACTATGTAAGGAATATTTTCAATAAGTTGTAGGTTGACTACAACTTTTTTTATAGATCAAGGATTCTAGTGAGGTAAACAGTCCGTCGATAGTAAAATTATAACTTTTATGTTAGGATTAGGACGTAGAAGGGAAGTAATTTTATGGATAATAAAGAAATTGGGATACGAATTTTATCAGCTCGTAAAAATCTTGGGTATACTCAAAAACAATTAGGAAATTTAATCAATGTAAGTGATAAAGCTGTATCAAAATGGGAACGTGGAATCGGGTGTCCCGATATCTCATTATTATTACCGTTAAGTGAGGCTTTAAAGATGAGTATTGATGAATTGATTGGTGGTACTGTAGTTGATAAAAGTGAGAAAAAGACAGTTCAAAATCTAATCAATTATACAAAGATAAAAGCAATTGAAAACAAGGAGAGAATCATTAAGATCAGTTATCTTTTTATCACAATCGTAATGATGATTGGAATCTTTGTACCATGTTTATGTAATTATTACCTAAATCATAGTTTCACGTGGTCAATAATAAGTAGTGCAGCAATTATTTATGCTTGGATAATTTTAACAGTTTTAGTTCAAGCTAAAGAAAATGTTGTTATTAAAGCTATTATTGTAGCCAGTATAGGGGTAATTCCACTGCTTTATGTAGTTTCAGTTCAGGTGTATTCATTAGACTGGTTTTTACATGAAGCTTTGGTTATTGCTTTGTTTACTAATTTGTATGTATATATAGTCATATGGATATGGGTAAAAACAACGCTGAATATTTGGTATAAGATTGGTTTATGTATCTATTTATTAAATATTACTAATATTCCTGCCAACTACATATCTGGTGTCAATTTATTTTCGATGATTATGAATTTAGCTTTAAATATGATTGTCGGAACAATTATTATTATGGTTGGCTATACGAGAAAGCATAATTAAGATGTTTATAAATCAAAAATTGAAAAAAATTATCAAAAACAATAAAAAACTTGATTCAATTAATTTATTTGAATAAAGAAGGACCCCTGTAAAAGACCAAAGTATCAATAATTATTAGGAAAATATTGATCATGATTAGTACTCTAATAATGATACTTAATAGAACAATTGGTTTTAGTCTTGCTATTATGGGAATAATTCAAATTTTTGTAGCAATGATGCTATGAAAACAAAGGTAGACTATTTCTAACTGGAAATAGTTTTTTATTTACAAAATCTTATTTTAAAATTTACAAAATAGAAATAGTTAGAAATTGACGGCTATGATAAATTTACTTAGTACACTACGTACAAATATGTAATTAGGGGAAAAGTATATGAAAAAAGTAAATAATCGAATTATTAAAGGGGTCCTGTGTTTAGTAACATTATCGACAATGTTGATTGGTCAAAATAACATTTTGACTAAAGGTTATGCCCAAGATACTTATAGTGAGGTTGCAGGTGAAAGCCATACTGGTTCATTTAGTGTGGATAGTTTAACACTTCAGCCAGGGGCAACAACAACATCAATCAATCTAAATTGGTATGCACCAGCAGGAACGACGGTAGCAAAAATTCAGTTTGGTGATCAAACTTATGATGTAACAGCCAAACCATTGACTTCGCCAACCGAAATAAAAAGTGATAAATATACTGATACTGGAAAATTAGTATGTAAAACGACAATCAGTAATTTAAAACCAGATACTAAGTATACTTATTATATTTCAAATGATGGGGGAACAACTTGGTCAAAGGAATATAATTATACAACTCCATCAAGCAATGAATTTACTTTTGGTTTTACAAGCGATCCACAAATAAAGGAAAACAAGGAAATTAATTCTGAAGGTTGGAACCCAAGTGATGAAACAAATCAAACCGGTTGGGCAACTATGATGGAAACTTTAGAAAAACAAGGTGTTGACTTAGTAGTGTCAGCAGGGGATCAAGTTGAAGATCAAAACTGGGGAAAATCAAGCGAGTATGAGGCTTTTTTTGCACCAGAAGAAATGACATCAATTCCATATGCTCCAGCTGTTGGAAATCATGATAGACACTATATGTTCGCAGATCATTTTAATTTACCAAATCAAATGGAATCATTAACTGAAGTTAAAACAACGTTTAGAGGACAAAATAGTGGAACTAGTCAAAGTCACGGAAATTATATTCAGGCTACTGAAAATGAAATTAAAAATAATGCAGCTTCTAATGGGGTGACACCAAATAGTGATGGTCAATATGATTTTAGTGAACGCCGTGATATGGAAACTCAAGGAAACTATTACTATTTATATAATAATGTTTTATTTGTCACTTTAAATACTAGTGCTTATCCTGGGGGAAATGACGAAGAAAATGCAAACAATCCTAATGTTTCAAGTGCTTCTAGAGATAATTCAGAGGCAGAAGCAATCATCAATAATTTTGCTCAAACATTAAAGAGTGCAACTAGTGAATACCAAAATCAATATCAATGGATTATAGTCACTCATCATAAATCTACTCAAACAGTTGCTAAACATGCAGCAGATAGTGATATTGAAAACTATGTTGATGCGGGATTTGAAAAACTTATGGATGAGTATAATGTGGATTTTGTCTTAGGCGGACATGATCATGTTTATTCACGTAGCTATGTTTTAAAAGATGGGCAAAGAAATAGTGAAAGATTAGATACACTTAATAATCCTCAAGGAACAATTTATATTACGGGGAACTGTTGTTCAGATATGCAATATTATACACCGTTTGAAACATTAGATAAAAATAATAATGCTGATTATCCAATCTTAGCTAATGGTAAAAGTGGCTCTGCGGCTTACCTAGAAGGAGATTCATTACCAGTTGGAAATCAAGAATGGAATCAAGAGTATAGTCCTAGTTATGCAGTATTTAATGTTGAAAATAATCGAATATCGGTAAAGGTTTATAATCTTGCTGGTGATCAAACTAATCCTGATAGTAAAGAAATCGATGCGTTTACTGTTACTAAAAATAGTGACGGTGGTGAAAAAACAACTGGTTATGAAAACAATTCAGCATTATTAGCGCTAGAACAGTCAGCTCGTTATGATTCAGGAACAACTAACAGTGATGGGGGAGTAACTGAAATAGTTGATTATAACACAGTGACAGGATGGGCTTATGCTGTTAATGGACAATCTGGAAATTTAACAGCAATTGCCCTAAAAAATATCGAAAATAAGGATAAAATAGACTTATTGGACGGTAATGACATTGATATTAGTTCGTTAGTACAAAGTGCTGATTTTACATATGGTGATATGACATCAGTAGCAGTTAGTCATGATGGAACCTCATTGGCTGTTGCGATTCAAGGTAAGGAGACTAATGCTAATGGTAGAGTAGCTTTATTTGATTGTAATCAAGATGGAACAATAACTTTAAAGCAATTGTTCGAAGTAGGTGTTCAACCAGATATGGTTGTCTTTACTAATGATGATGGACAAATTTTAACAGCTAACGAAGGAGAACCTCGGGACGGGTATACTGGAGCGGTTGATCCAAAAGGTAGTATAAGCGTTATTAATACCAAAACAAACAAAGCAAAAACTGTTGACTTCACAGCTTTTGATAGTCAACGAGATGCATTAATAGAAAAAGGAATTGTTTTGAAAAAAGGTGTTTTGCCATCAACAGATTTAGAACCAGAATATATTGCAGTTAGTGATTCTAAAGCATATATTACATTACAAGAAGCTAATGCGATTGCTAAATTAGATTTAAATAGTCTTGAAATAGAAGATATTTATTCAGTAGGATTTGAAGATTATAGTAAAATTGCAATTGATATTGATAAAAAAGATGAAAAATATAATGCACAAACATATGATTCTTTAAAAGGAATTCGGATGCCTGATGCTATTTCTGTTTACACGGTTGATGGAATCGATTATTTAATAACTGCTAATGAAGGAGATAGTCGTGACTGGAATGGTTATTCAAATGAAATAGAGGTAAATTTTGGTAAAGGAAAAACTTCACCAACTGGTAAAATAACGGCTGATAACAGTGGTTTAACTGGTAAGGTCACGTTCTTCGATACTAGTGATTATGATGGTTTTAATAATGAAAATGATTATTTATTTGGGGGAAGATCATCAACAATTTTTAAAGCTGATGAGCAGTCATTACAAGAAATTTATACAACAGGAAATGATTTTGAAGTCAAAACTGCAGCATATTTGCCAAATAATTTTAACTGTTCTAATGATGATGCTACAATAGATGATCGTTCTGGTAAAAAAGGTCCTGAAGCAGAAGCTGTGACAATTGGTCAAATCGAAGATAAAACATTTGCTTTTATTGGATTAGAGAGAATTGGCGGTATAATGGTTTATGACATTACGAATCCAGAAAAAACAGAATTTGTTAATTATATTAATTCTCGTGATTTTAGCACAGATATTGGTGGTGATGATTCACCTGAAGGAATTCATTTTATTGCAGGTAATGATAGTATTACAGGGAAACCACAATTAGTTGTTGCTTATGAAGTATCTGGGACAGTGGGAGTTTACGATCTGACTTTGCAAAAAAATAGTGATCAATCAGGCGATGATAAACCTGAAAATCCATCACAAGAACCAACGGTTGAAGAAACAAATAATAGTTCTAACACAAATACAAATAACAAAAATCATTCTGTAAATACGGGTGATGCCAGCAACATTGCGATTACAATAATTTCTTTAATTAGTACAATTGTTCTAATAACGATTTTAATGAAAAAGGATAAAGTTTTAGCAGAGGATTAATCTATAATAAAATTAATATTATAAAAAAGAATTGGTTTTGAAATCCAATTCTTTTTTGTCGTTGTAAAAAGCCACTGAGAAAATAAAGGAGTTGGCTACATATTTAAATAAATCATCAATAATACATTATTCTACTAAAAAAGCATATGTTCATTAATAAATGTTAATTAGAAAGAATTTAATTTGTTCTTTATTTATGTCTTTTTAATATTTTAAAACAACTCTTTAATCCTATATTAATTATTAGCATGCTAGACTTTTAATAGCTAGAGGAGGATAAAATAATGGTTTAACTTATTTCAATATTTAATATTAAAAAGAAAGGAATAAACGATAAAATGAAGAAAATATTAGCTTTTTTATTAATAGCTTTATTAATTAGTGGCTGTGAGAGTAATAGTGGGAATAAGAGTATTGATGAAGGTGATGTATTTGTAGTTGGAATGGAATGTAATTATCCACCGTTTAACTGGCAGACAAATACACAAAGTGATACCGCAGTTGAATTAGAAGGCAGTGGTTACGCTGATGGCTATGATGTTTATATCGCAAAGGAAATAGCAGAAAGTCTTGATAAAAAACTGGTTATAAAAAAATTAGCATGGAATGGTTTGCAACCTGCACTTGAATCAGGCGAAATAGATGCCATTATTGCAGGAATGACAGCTGATGAAGAGCGTGAAAAAGGAATAGATTTTACAACACCATATTATCAATCTGAAATGGTTATGATCGTACGGGGTGATGATGCTAGTAAAAATTATACTGATATTCAACAATTTTCTGGTAAAACGATCGTAGGACAGATGTCAACAAGTTATGATACAGTAATTGATCAAATTAATGGAGTTGATCATGCTACACCTAAACAATCTTATCCTGAAATGCTGGTTGCTTTACAAAGTGGTGAAGTCGATGGAATTACTGCGGAATTACCTGTGGCCCAAGGAATTTTAGAAACAAATCAAGATCTAGCGATTGTTAGATTTGAACAAAATAAAGGGTTTAAAGTAGATACCGCAGTTTCAATAGGTTTAAAAGAGGGTAGTCGAAACAGTACTTTATTTAAAAAAGTACAAAAATGCATTGATAATATTTCATCAGAAAAAAGAAATGAAATGATGGGTAAATATAGTAGTAGTCAGCCTAAAGGAGAATAATCATGTTTGATTTTGATAAATCATTTACGATTTTTTTAGATAACTTTGATTTATTTTGGTATGGAACGAAAATAACAATTATTTTGGCATTAGTTGGAACAATAGCGGGTTTAATAATTGGACTGCTATTTGGAGCGATTCGTGCAACAACGATAGATATTAAAGATAAAAAGATTATTGTACTAATAAAAAAAGCATTAAAAATAATTTCAGAAATTTATATTTGGTTTTTTAGAGGAACTCCAATGCTGGTTCAAGCTATGTTTTTTTATCATGGATTGCGACCTTTTTTTCAATGGAATGCACTTACTGCCGGAATTATGATCATTTCTATTAATACTGGAGCATACATGGCAGAAATAGTTCGTTCAGGAATTCAATCTGTTGATCGTGGGCAAAGTGAAGGAGCGTTATCATTAGGAATGACAAGGGTTCAAACTATGAAGTATATTATATTACCGCAAGCAATTAGAAATTCATTTCCCGCAATTGGGAATCAATTCATTATTAATATTAAAGATAGTTCAATGCTAAATGTGATTGGGGTTGTAGAATTATTTTTCCAATCTAGCAGTATTGCTGGATCAACAATGTCATATTCAGCGACCTTCTTAATAACATGCCTGGTTTATTTGTGCTTAACCTCAATTGCGACAATTTTATTAAATATAATTGAAAAAAGAATAAATAATCCAATATTAAGATAAAGTGAGGAAATTATTTATGAGTGATAATATTATTACTATTAAACATTTAAAAAAACATTATCAAGCCCTGCCGGTACTTCTAGATATTAATTTAGAGGTTAATCGAGGTGATGTAATTAGTATCATTGGAGCAAGTGGCAGTGGTAAATCAACTTTTTTAAGATGTCTTAATTTATTAGAGATTCCTGATCATGGTGAGATATTGTATTGTAATAAAAATATTTTAAAAGAAGAACTTAATCTTAATAAATATCGTAGTGATGTTGGAATGATTTTTCAAAGCTTTAATTTATTTAATAATCTTACAGTTTTAGAAAATTGTGTTATAGGGCAAATGAAAGTACTAAATCGCAATCGTGAAGAAGCTGAAGAAAAAGCTTTATTATATCTACAAAAAGTTGGTATGGCTGAGTTTGCGAAAAAGAGCAGTACACAACTTTCTGGGGGCCAAAAACAGCGGGTTGCAATTGCAAGAGCTTTATGTATGGAACCACAGGTACTTTTATTTGATGAACCAACAAGTGCACTAGATCCTCAGATGGTAGGAGATATCTTAAAAATCATTAAACATTTAGCGTTAAAAGGTATGACTATGATTATTATGACTCATGAAATGCAGTTTGCGCGTGATGTTTCGAATAAAGTTATATTTATGCATAATGGAATTATTGAAGAAGCAGGAACACCAGAGCAAATATTTGAGCATCCTCGAAGTATGGGAATGATTCAATTTTTATCACGGCAATATTAGAGAACTTAATTAGTTCTCTTTTTAATAGATATTAATACTATCTTAATATCTTTAATATTTAACTTAACGCTACATTAATTTTATTCATGCTAAACTCATCGTGTAAAAGGAGGACACTTATGAATGTAATCGTAGGAGTGATTGGGGTAATCGGTGTTGCAATATTAGGTTACCTTACAGTGATATTAATTAAGGGGGATAAACAGTAATGGATATTTTTGTCAAATATCTAGGATATCTAATCGTTCTTGTTGTTTTAGCAGTACCGTTAGGTTTTTACATTAATAAAGTCATGAACGGTAAAAAAGTTTTTTTATCAAGAATTTTAGAACCATGTGAAAATTTCATTTATCGAGTTTTACATGTAAAAAAAGATGAAGAGATGTCTTGGAAGAAGTATTTAGTAAGTGTATTAATATTTAGTGGATTTGGATTAGTATTTGTCTTTTTATTACAAATGCTGCAAGGAGTTTTGCCGGGTAATCCTGCAAAGGTTGAAGGAACAACATGGGACCTTGCGTTAAATACAGCAATAAGTTTTGTTACTAACACTAACTGGCAAGCTTATAGTGGTGAAAGTGGATTAAGTTATTTAACACAATCGTTAGGTTTAACGGTTCAAAACTTTGTTTCTGCAGGAACAGGACTAGCAGTTTTATATGCATTGATTAGAGGCTTTACAAGAATTAAGGCTAAAGGCTTAGGAAATTTTTGGGTTGATTTAACAAGATCTGTAATCTATGTCTTAATGCCGCTATCAGTTGTCTTATCAATTATTTTAGTGAGTCAAGGTGTAACTCAAAGTATTGATGAGTATCAAACTGTTAAATTGGCCGAACCAATTGTTTTAGAAGATGGTACTGAAATTACAGAACAGACAGTACCTTTAGGACCTGCGGCCAGTCAGATTGCAATCAAGCAATTAGGTACTAATGGTGGTGGTTTCTATGGCGTTAACTCAGCCCATCCATTAGAAAATCCAACTGGATTAAGTAATTTAGTAGAAGTTGTATCAATATTATTGATTCCTGCGGCTCTTTGTTTTTCATTTGGCAAGGGAATTAAAGATAGTCGTCAAGGTATTGCTATCTTTGTCGCAATGGGAATTATGCTGGTAGCAGCACTTGGAAGTATTGCTGTTAGTGAGCAGATGGCAACTCCACAATTAGAACAAAATGGAATTGTCGATATTAGTAACCATGACCAAGCTGGCGGAAATATGGAAGGTAAAGAATCGCGTTTTGGAATTGTTGGATCATCAACTTGGGCCGCTTTTACAACAGCAGCATCAAATGGTTCAGTCAATTCAATGCATGATAGTTATACACCATTAGGCGGAATGGTAACAATGTTATTAATGCAGTTAGGTGAAGTAATTTTTGGTGGTGTTGGCTGTGGTTTATATGGAATGTTAGGATTTGTTATTTTAGCTGTATTTATGGCTGGATTAATGGTTGGACGAACCCCAGAATATTTAGGTAAGAAGATTGAGCCTTATGAGATGAAATGGGCCGTAGTTGTTTGTTTAGCAACACCTGTAGCTATTCTTGTAGGTAGTGGGATTGCTTCCCTAGTTCCTCAAGTTGCGGATAGTTTAAATAACAGCGGTGCACACGGTTTTTCAGAATTGTTATATGCTTATTCTTCAGCAGGTGGTAATAATGGTTCAGCTTTTGCTGGTTTTGCAGCAAATACACCATTTATTAACGTAACACTTGGATTGGTTATGTTATTTGTTAGATTTATTCCAATTTTAGGTATTTTGGCTATTGCTGGCAGCATGGTACAAAAGAAAAAAGTGGCTGTTACTGCGGGTACATTATCAACTTGTTCACCACTATTTGTCTTTTTATTAGTATTCGTAGTGTTATTAGTTGGAGCACTAAGTTTCTTTCCGGCTTTAGCTCTAGGACCAATTGCAGAATTTTTTGGAATGTTTTAATCGGGGGATAAATATATGAAAACAGAAACAAAGAGTGCTTTAATGGATAAACAAATGGTCATTCGTGCTATTAAAGATTCTTTTTATAAATTAGCGCCTAAGACGCAAGCAAAGAATCCCGTAATGTTATTAGTATATATTTCAGCTATTTTAACGACGGCTTTGTTTGTTATTTCGTTATTTGGGATTAAAGATGCAAATTCTGGATTTACTCTAGGAATAGCAGTAATTTTATGGTTTACAGTGCTGTTTGCTAATTTTGCAGAAGCGATTGCTGAAGGACGCGGAAAAGCGCAGGCAGATTCATTGCGAGCAGCTAAGAAAGATGTTGAAGCTTATAAGATTCCAAGCATTGATCAAAAAGATATAGTTGAAATTGTATCATCAGCAACGCTAACAAAAGGTGATATCGTACTTGTTAAAGCAGGACAACAAATTCCTGGTGATGGTGAAGTTATTGATGGTGTAGCTTCAGTTGATGAAAGTGCAATAACTGGAGAGTCAGCACCGGTTATCCGTGAAAGCGGTGGTGATCGAAGTGCAGTAACCGGTGGGACTACAGTTTTATCAGATTGGATCGTTGTTCAAATTTCAAGTGAACCTGGAGAAAGTTTCTTAGATAAGATGATTTCCATGGTTGAAGGTGCCAACCGAAAAAAAACACCAAACGAAATGGCCTTACAAATTTTCCTTGTAGCCCTTTCAATTATCTTTGTTTTAGTAACTATGGCACTTTACGCATATTCAGCTTTTGGAGCTAAACAAGCAGGGATGGATAATCCTTCTTCGGTGACAGTATTAGTAGCTTTACTAGTATGTTTAGCACCAACAACAATCGGAGCACTGTTATCAGCAATTGGGATAGCTGGAATGTCTCGATTAAATCAAGCTAATGTACTCGCCATGAGTGGTCGGGCAATTGAAGCAGCCGGTGATGTTGATACCTTATTACTTGATAAAACAGGAACAATCACACTGGGTAATCGTCAAGCTAGTGCATTTATTCCCGTAGATGGGGTAACGAGCGAAGAGTTGGCTGATGCTGCTCAATTGGCTTCATTAGCTGACGAAACTCCTGAAGGACGTAGTATTGTTGTTCTTGCAAAAGAACAATTTAATCTTCGGGGACGAAGTATTAATCAAATGCATATGGAATTTGTACCATTCAGTGCAAAAACGAGAATGAGTGGTGTTAATTATCAAGGTAATGAAATTCGTAAAGGTGCAGCTGATACAATTAAAAAATATGTAACAGAAAACGGACATATATATAGTGATGAGTGTGAAAAGGTAGTTACTGAGATTGCTAATCTTGGAGGAACACCATTAGTTGTAACTAAAAATAAAAAGGTTTTAGGAGTAATTCATCTTAAAGATATTATTAAACAAGGGGTTAAAGAAAAGTTTGCTGATCTTCGTAAAATGGGAATTAAAACGGTTATGATAACCGGTGATAATCCTTTAACAGCAGCTGCAATTGCAGCTGAAGCTGGAGTTGATGATTTTTTAGCTGAAGCTACGCCAGAAGGCAAATTAGAAATGATTCGAGAACTTCAAGCTAAAGGTCACCTCGTTGCAATGACTGGTGATGGAACTAATGATGCTCCAGCTTTGGCTCAAGCAGATGTTGCAGTAGCAATGAATACAGGTACTCAGGCAGCTAAAGAAGCTGGAAATATGGTTGACTTAGATTCTTCACCAACTAAATTGATTGATATTGTTCGTATTGGGAAACAATTATTAATGACAAGAGGAAGTTTAACAACTTTTTCAATTGCTAACGACGTAGCTAAATACTTTGCAATTATTCCTGTACTATTCATTACTTTATATCCGGGATTAGATGCTTTGAATATTATGGGATTACACAGTAAGGATAGTGCGATTTTCTCAGCAATCATCTATAATGCATTAATTATTATTGCGTTGATTCCATTAGCTTTAAAAGGAGTAAAATATCGTGAAGTGTCAGCTGGTAAGTTATTATCAAGAAATTTATTAGTATATGGATTAGGTGGAATTATTGCTCCCTTTATTTGTATTAAAATTATTGATGTAATTATTGTTGCTTTGCATATTGTATCGTAGGAGGAGAAGTTTAATGAAACATCTTAAAACAAGCGTTCTACCCGCTTTAAAAATATTTCTGATCTTTACAGTTGTTTGTGGAGTTATTTATACTGCTGCTATTACTGGTTTTGCTCAAATTGTTTTTCCTGACAAAGCAAATGGAAGCATTATTGAAGTAGATGGAAAAAAATATGGTAGTGAATTATTAGGTCAACAATTTATCGATGATACTCATATGTGGGGTAGAATCATGATAATTGATGGTGAAACTTTCACAAATAAAGATGGTGAAAAGACAATGTATGGTCTAGCATCTAACAGTTCTCCTGCTAGTGAAGATTATGAAAAGGTTATTGCTGAAAGGGTTGCAATGATTGAGGCTGCAAATCCGGAGCAGAAAGGTAAACAAATACCTGTTGATCTAGTAACTGTATCTGGTTCTGGACTTGATCCACATATTTCTCTAGCAGCTGCGGAATATCAGATTCCACGTTTAGTAAGAACAACAGGAAAGAGTGAAGCTGAAATTAGAAAGATTATTGATAAATATACTGATCATGGATTTCTTGGTTATTTTGGAGAAACAACAGTAAATGTCCTTAAAGTCAATTTGGCTCTTGATGGCATTTTGAAATAAAAATAAGTGTCTGTCATTATGATAGGCACTTATTTTAACAAAGCAATCTTAATACTTTTTTAATATCCTAGGCGCTATAATAAAAATAACAGTAAAGGAGGAAGTGTAATGGATGAACGAAGACCAGATCCCGAAGAATTGTTAAAACAGATTAAACAAGAAGAGATTGCTAAACAGCGCGGTAAATTAAAAATATTTTTTGGCTACGCAGCGGGTGTTGGAAAGACTTATGCCATGTTGGAAGCAGCTCATGTTGCTTATCATGCCGGTGTCGATGTAGTAGCAGGCTATGTTGAGCCGCATCAGCGTCCGGAAACATCAAAATTATTGGACGGATTAGAGGTCTTACCTCCTTTAAAAGTTACTCATAACGGAATCATGCTCAATGAGTTTGATTTGGATGGTGCATTAAAACGAAATCCCGATTTAATATTGGTTGATGAACTGGCTCATACAAATGATGAGCAGTGTCGGCATTTAAAACGATATCAGGATATTAATGAATTACTAGATCATGGCATCGACGTTTATACAACGATAAATGTTCAACATATTGAGAGTTTAAACGATATTATTGCTTCAATTACTGCAGTTGTGGTCAAAGAGCGAATCCCCGATTATATTTTTGATAATGCCGATCAGGTAGAACTAGTTGATATAGAGCCTGAAGATTTAATTAAGCGTTTAGAGGCTGGGAAAATATATCAGAAAAATCAGGTTCAACGAGCATTAGGAAACTTTTTTATGCTTGATAACTTGATTGCTTTAAGAGAGATTGCACTCCGTCGTACAGCTGATCGTGTTAATAAAAAATTTGAGCAAATTAAACCTAAAAACGGCGAACATCATTATACCAATGAACATATTCTAATTTGTTTATCACCAGCTCCTTCAAATCAAAAAGTTATTAGAACAGCCGCTCGAATGGCTAATGCTTTCTTTGGTGAATTTACAGCAGTTTTTGTAGAGACGCCTAATTTTGAAAAAATGCCGACTAAAGTTAAACAGGCATTAAGAGCCAATACTAAATTGGCTTCTCAATTAGGGGCTAATATAGTAAATTTGTATGGTGATAATGTTCCTGAACAAATTAGTGAATATGCAAGGTTTGCTGGAGTATCAAAAATCGTATTAGGAAGAACTAATACTAAACGACGTTTTTCGCACAATAGTTTTGCAGATCAATTAATCGCTTTAACACCAACGATCGATATTTATATCATCCCAGATAAAATTAGAAACAATTATAAGCATACGTCTTTAAAACCGCGACAATTTTTTTCTTTATCAATTAAAGATACCATCCTTTCAATTGTAATTATTCTTATTGTTACATTATTAGGAATTTGGTTTAGAGATTTAGGATTTGGTGAAGCTAATATTATTATGGTGCATATTCTAGGTGTTTTAGCAACTTCATTATTAACGGAAAATCTAATTTATACTCTTTTGTCGTCTTTAGTAAGTGTGCTATCTTTTAATTTCTTTTTTACTATTCCGATGCACTCATTTACAGCATATGATAAAGGTTATCCAATAACTTTTGTAATCATGTTTTTAACAGCTTTTATCACAGGTACTCTAACTAAACGAGTAAAAGAACAAGCTCGTCTATCAGCAATAAAAGCTTTTCGAACAGAAGTTCTATTAAAATCGAGTCAAAAATTGCAACGGGCTAAAACAAAAAAAGAAATAATTGATGAGATTTCTAAACAATTATTTAAACTTCTAGATAAGACAATTATTTTTTATCCTGTTGAAAATCATGAACTAAGTGAACCACTCGTATTTAAAAGTAATGAACAGGAAGATGAAAAAATTTATTTGAATAAAGATGAGGAAGCGGTAGCTTCTTGGGTTTTTAATAATAATAAACATGCTGGTGCTTCAACAACGACGTTACCCGGAGCAAAATGTCTATACTTAGCTGTTCGTTGTGAAGATAGTGTTTTGGGAGTAATTGGAATCTATTTAGATAAGACAGCGATCGATGATTTTGAAAACAATTTATTAATGGCTATTTTAAATGAAGGAGCGATGGCTTTAGAAAAAGAAGCTTCAAATAGTAAAAAACGTGAAGTTGAAATTAAAGCGAATCAAGAAGAACTACGTGCAAATTTACTACGCTCTATTTCTCATGATTTGCGTACACCATTGACTAGCATTTCTGGCAATGCGGGAGTTTTATTAGATAGTGCAGATAAACTATCTAATGAACGTAAAATAGAAATATATAGTGATATTTACGAAGACTCAATGTGGTTGATTGATTTAGTAGAGAATTTACTTTCAATAACAAGGATTGAAAATGGGAATATTCAAATAAATAAGGAAGCACAATTAATTAATGAAATTGTTTTAGAAGCGATGCATCATATTAGTAAAGATAGTGCAGATCACATTATTCAATTGGACTTATCAGATGAGTTCATTTTTGTAAAAATAGATGCCCGACTGATTATGCAGGTTATTATTAATATTGTAAATAATGCAATAAAATATACACCGTTAGGTTCAACTATAAAAATTACAACTAAGAAGCTTAATCAGGTATTATCACTAGAAATCAGTGATGATGGAGAAGGCGTTCCTGATGATCAAAAAGAAAAACTTTTTGAAATGTTTTATACTCGTAATAACTTAAACGGAGATAGTCGTCGTGGGTTAGGATTGGGTCTGGCTTTATGTAAATCAATCGTTGAAGCTCATGACGGAAAAATTAAAGTAATCGATAATTATCCCCGAGGATCAATTTTTGTAATTAATTTGCCATTAGAGGAGGTAGATATACATGGATAAACCATTAATTTTAGTCGTAGAAGATGATCGTGCTGTACGAAGTTTGGTAACAACAACATTAGATACACATGATTATAAATATATTACAGCCCAAAATGGCCAACAGGCACTGTTGGAAATTGTTTCTCGTCGTCCTAATATTATTTTACTAGATCTTGGTTTACCCGATATGGATGGAATTGAGATTATTAAAAAAGTGCGGAGCTGGTCAATTGTGCCAATCATTGTTATTAGTGCTCGGAGCGAAGATAAGAGTAAAATAGAAGCTTTGGATACTGGAGCTGATGATTATTTGACAAAACCTTTTAGTATAGATGAGTTATTAGCACGGCTTCGGGCAACGATGCGAAGATTAAAATATCTTGAACATCAAGAAATTGAAGATGTTGTTTTTACTAATGGGGATTTAAAAGTTAATTTTGATTCTGGCTGTGCCTATTTAAATGATCAAGAATTACACTTAACCCCTATCGAGTATAAGTTATTGTGTTTATTAGCAAAAAATATTGATAAAGTTTTGACTCATAATTATATTTTAAAAGAAGTATGGGGTGATGTAATTCAAAGTGATGTCCCATCTTTACGAGTTTTTATGGCAACTCTACGAAAGAAAATAGAATCAGATACAACTAATCCTAAATATATTCAAACTCATGTAGGGGTTGGTTATCGAATGTTGAGAGTAGAAAGAGAGAAAGAGTAAATCACTTTCTCTTGAATCATTGAGTAGCAGGCTAGGAGGTTAATATGAAGAATAAGGATAATTATGTTAACTTAACTAAAATCATTGTTATATGGATATTAGCAACAATTTCATCATTAATATTAGATTATTTTAAAATAAGGGTTGAAAACATTCTTTTAATTTATGTTGTTGGAGTACTGATAAGTATTATTGAAACAAGTAATATTGCCTGGGGAATAATTTCAGCAATAATTTATATTATGACTTTCAATTATCTTTATACCGATCCTCGATATACTTTTTTGATTAATGATCCTAATTATTTAATATCTGTTTTTATTTTTATTATTGTTGCAATAATTGTTTCTACATTAACAAATCGACTAAAAAAACAGCGTGAGATTGCTTTGTATCAAGAAGAAGTGACATCTAAAATAAATCAAATTAGTAGTGGCTTTTTAAATCTATCGGGTTATGAGGAAATAAGGACTTATTGCCAGGACAGTTTATATAATTTAACGAAAATAAAAAATGAAGTATTTCTATATCAAAATAAAGAGTTTCAAGATTTAATGGCATGGTGGTGTTATTGTCATGGTGAACCATGTGGAAAGGATCAAAAGAAATTCACATATTTAAAGGAAGTATATTTACCAATCAAAAAGGATAATTATACGTATGGTACGATCAAATTTGATTGTAATCAAAGAACTATTACTGATGAAGATCTTATTTATATAAAAACAATAATTGCGGAGTTGATTTTAGTATTACAAAGAGATCTTTTAAGCCATGAAAAAGAAGAAGCTAGATTACAAGTGGAGCGAGAAAAATTAAAAAGTACTTTATTAAGAAGTATTTCTCATGATCTTAGAACACCATTAACTAGTATTGCTGGTGGGGCTAATTTTTTAGTAAATAATTTGGATACAGTTGAGTCTGATACTAGTCTAAATATTATTCAAGATATTAGTAAAGAAGCAATGCGTTTAAATGGGATGGTTGAAAACCTATTAAACATGACAAGGATTCAAGAAGGAAATTTTAAAATAAATAAAAAACTAGAAGTAGTTGACGATATTATATCTACAGCAGTTTCAGCAATTACTAATCGTAAAGAAAATCATGAATTAGTTGTTAAAGAAACCAAAGATATTATTTTGTTTCCCTGTGATGCTCAATTAATTGTTCAAGTACTCGTTAATTTATTAGATAATGCTTTTAAACATACTCCTGACGCTAGTAAAGTGATGTTAAAAGCATTTGTTCGAAATAATAATATTATTTTTCAAGTAATTGATAATGGTAAAGGAATTGAAATAAAGCAGCTCAATCATATCTTTGACGATTTCTTTACAACCAGTCTAGATAATGGTGATCATAAACGTGGAATTGGGCTAGGTCTAGCAATATGCAAAGCAATTGTTGAAGCGCATAAGGGTGAAATCAAGGCCTTTAATAACGATTTAGGTGGGGCAACATTTGAATTAAGCCTACCGTTGGAGGAAGAGAACAATGAATAATACAACAATTCTAATTGTTGAAGATGACAAAACAATTCAAAACTTTCTAAAAGTAACTTTAAAAACTCAAAATTATAACTATATTATTGCCGAAACTGGACTAAGCGGTTTATCACTTTTCTATGCCAATCGACCAGATTTAGTTTTACTTGATTTAGGTTTGCCGGATATTGAAGGAATTGAGGTGCTTAAACAAATACGTCAAAATTCAAGTATACCAATTATCGTCGTTTCAGCTCGTTCATCAGAAACTGAAAAAGTTATGGCACTTGATTATGGTAGTGATGACTACGTGACTAAACCTTTTAATGCCGCAGAACTATTAGCACGAATTAGAGCAGCACTACGGCATTGCTTAAAAGAAAAAGTTAGCGAACCAATATTTGAATTAGATTATTTGAAAGTTGATTTTGAACGACGACACGTATGGGTCAAAGATCAAGAAATTCATTTAACACCAATTGAATATAAGATGTTAGTCTTATTGATTACTAATCGTGGAAAAGTATTAACCCATCATTTTATTCAAGAAAATGTCTGGGGATATGAAACTACAGATGATTACCAATCATTACGAGTATTTATGGCTAATATTCGTCGTAAAATTGAAATTGATAGTTCCTCACCACATTTCATTATTACTGAAGTTGGGGTAGGATATCGGTTTGTTGAATAATATTAATATAATCTTTATATTTAGGGCTAAGATTATAAATAGAAAATTTATTCCTTTCCATGCTACGATATCAGTGTAGAAAGGGAGTGATTATATATGTTGAAAACAGCATATATTTATCCTCATAATACCACAAGTATTGTAAATAGAGGAAAGATTATAAACTATACAAAATATTTTATTACTGATGTATTTTGTGTTTTCAAATTGGCTTTATTAATGCTATTGACTGGTGCATTAATGGTTGGCGGATTATTCCTTGTTGTAGGAATGCCATACTTTGTTGTATCATTATTTATTTAATCAATTTAGATAAAAAGACATAGGGTAAAAACTCTATGTTTTTTAATAAGTATTTGGTAACTATCAGTGTTATTAACAAATTTAGATTTATATTTTAATGTTTTTAGGAATAGTTTTAATTCGTTTAAAATAACTAAATTATTTTTATTAAATGGAATCGTACTAGTAATAGGCAATCCAAAAGATAATGTTTGTCTTGCAATGGTGTTATCTGCTAAACTATGATCAATTATGAAATTAAATAGCTGTTCAACAATAATAATTATCATAGTTTTTTTCAGTAATTATGATAGAAGCTAGATATAAAACAAGATTAATATTTCTACATAAATTTTATATCTGATTTTTGATTATCCGCATAAACACTATACTTTCAAGCATTTTGAAATATAGGAAAGCACTCATTTTACCACGAATTTACCACGATTGAATGAGCCTTGATATGACGTAAGAATTTGAAAAGGACACCGTATAGTTTGGTGTCCTTTTACATGAAAATCATTAGTCGCTATTGATTGTTATTATACATTTTGTTAATTGTTCTTATTTCTTTTACGTTTTTTACCGAAAATCATGAGTATTGTCCGAGAGTGATTGGTCTTGCGTATGGTTAACCCTAAAGTTATGGAAATAAGACTTAGAAGCAAACTTAAGAGTGTGTTGATAGTGCATTATCTGATAAAGTCCGTATAATTGTGTAAAAGTAAAAAGGCCATATAACAGTCCTTTTACGGTACAATGTTTTTAACGACAAAAACATACCCAGGAGGACTTTTACATGACCCAAGTACATTTTACA